>JBKPMA010000336.1:0-22257 GCA_046731935.1 Acidobacteriota bacterium | reverse complement strand
CTGTCGATCCATCGAACGGTAGGGTCCAGGTCGGCGGCGGCTGCACGTGGGGCGAGGTGGACAAGGCCACGCATCCACACGGACTCGCGGTGCCGTGCGGCGTGATCTCCTCGACCGGTGTTGGCGGCCTGACGCTGGGCGGCGGCACCGGCTACCTGACGCGCAAGTACGGACTGACGATCGACAGCCTGCTCTCTGCAGACATGGTGCTCGCCGATGGCCGCAGCGTGACGGCCAGCGCCACGAGCGAACCGGATCTCTACTGGGCCATCCGCGGCGGCGGCGGCAACTTCGGCGTCGTCACGAACTTCACGTTCCAGGGCCGGCCGGTCTCGAATGTGATCGGGGGGCCCATCGTGTGGGCGTGGGAAGACATGCCCGCGATGATGCGCTTCTTCATGGACAACTTCCATCAACTGCCCGACGACATCTACGGCTTCTTCGCCGAGCTGATCGTGCCGCCGGGGCCACCATTCCCCGAGGCGCTCCACATGTCGCGCGCGTGCGGGATCGTCTGGTGCTCGCTCCTGAACGCGGAGGACACGGCCGCGCATCTCGCGCCGTTCCGCGAGTTCCGGAAGCCTCTCGTGGACTTCGTCGGTCCGTTGCCGATGCCCGTGCTGAACAGTCTGTTCGACGGGTTGTATCCGAAGGGCACGCGAGCGTACTGGAAGGGTGACTTCTTCGATCAGGTGCCCGACGAGGCGATTGCGCTCCATCAGAAGTACGGATCCCGGCTGCCAAGCGTCCAATCGACGATGCACCTCTATCCGATTGATGGAGCAGCGGGGCGGGTGGGCGCAGATGACACGGCGTGGGGATACCGCGGCGCGAAGTACTCAGAAGTCATCCTGGGTGCGGACGCCAATCCGGCGAACGACGCGACGATCTCGAGCTGGACGCGAGATTACTGGCTGGCCGTCCATCCGTATTCGTGCGGCAGCGGTTACGTCAACTTCCTGATGGGTGATGAGGGGCAGGAGCGGGTGGATCGCACGTATCGTGGCCACTACGCGAAGCTGGCGTCCATCAAGAAGCGATACGACCCCGACAACGTGTTCAGGGTGAATCACAACATCAAGCCGGCATAACGACGCTGGTCGAAGGGTCGAAGAGTCAAAGGGTCGAAAGTCCAAGAGTCGAACAGTCAGAGATTAGATTCGCGACTGGACCCTTCGACCCCTAGACCCTTCGACCGCGGTCTCATTGCGTCCCGGCTGGTTGCCCGAGCCGTTGCGGCAGGTCGGCGACGACGTAGGCGACGATCGCGACGGCGGCCGCGCAGCGGGCCATGTCGAGCGCATCGAGTTTGTCGACGGTATCCGCCGCGGTGTGGTGGTACAGGAAGTATTTCGATTCGTCGGTGTCCAGCGACATCGCGGGTATCTGCTCCATGGCGACGCTCGGTCCGATGTCCGGTCCGCCTCCGGATGGGCCGATGCGATCGGCGCCGATACAGCGCAAGAGCAGCGCGATGCTTTCCAGTGTGGCGCGCGCGTCGGGCGCGCCCGTGAATCCGAAGCCGCGCGGGCGGAACACGCCGCTATCGGACTCCAGCATCAGGACGTGATTCGACAGCTCGCTCTTGTGCTGATCGCGGTAGGCGAGCGCCCCACGCAGCCCGTTCTCTTCGTTCACGAACAGGACCAGCCGCACCGTGCGCCGCGGCCGCAGATTCAGCGCGCGCATCAGCCGCAGCGCTTCCCACGTGACGACGCATCCGCCGCCATCGTCGATCGCGCCCGTACCGACATCCCACGAATCGAAGTGACCTCCGACGACGACGATCTCGTCCGGCTTCTCGCGCCCGCGGATTTCAGCCACGATGTTCGACGATTGGGCGTCGGGCAGCATCTGGGCGCCCATGACGAGCCGCATCCGCACCGGGCCGCGCCCCGCGAGTCGCGCCAGCCGGGATGCGTCTTCGACGCTCACGGCGGCGGCCGGTATGCGAGGGCCGTCGCTCTGATAGGTCATGACGCCCGTGTGCGGTGTCCGCAGCCCGTCGAGTCCGACCGAACGCACGAGTGCGGCGACCGCACCCACACGACCGACGCGCGACGCGCTCGTGGTTCGATAGCCCACGGTCGAGAAGTAGTCGGTGTACGGCACGTTGATGAGCACGATGCTGCCCGCCGCCTCGGCGCGGCGGGATTCGAGCTCCTCGAATCCCGACACCACGAGGAGGGGCGCCTCGATGCCTTCCGGCGGTGTGCCGACGCTGTTCCCGAGGCCGAGCATCGCCACTCTGCTGGGATATGGCGAGAGGACGTCGAGGCTCTCTTGTCCACGCACCCAGTGCGTCACCATGACCGGCTCGCCGCGCACGTGGTCCAGGCCGTCGGTCCGCATCTGTCGAAGCGCCCACTGGATCGCGTCCTCGAGAGCGGCGGAGCCGCTCAGTCTTGGACCGAAGGTATCAGTGAGCTCGGCGAGGCGCCGCCACGCAAACGTGTCGGAAAGAGCGGCTCCGATCAGGTGGGACGAGGGCTCGCGGTACGAGACGAGCCACCCGGGCAATGTTTCAGACGAGATTGCCGGGCGTGCGATGGCCGACAAGGCCACGCCGGAGGCCAGCGACAGGAACGCCCTGCGGCTGTGCTGCACAGGGGCAGCTTACACCGGACGGCCCCCTACTGCCGTGCTAGATTTATGGCGCGACAAGAGGCGCCGCCGGCTCGGTAAAATATCGTGTGTCCCGACTGCTGCCGCTCGCGGTTCTCTGCCTGCAGCTCGCGGCGTGTGGCGCCTCCTCGAATTCGCCCGAGCCACCGGCGCCAGCCCCCGGTCCTACGCCGTCCCCATCCGACACGTTCACCGCGTCGAACGGCACACGGTTCGGCGTCCAGGTACTGGCGACTGGACTCGAGATTCCGTGGGCCATGGCCTTCGCGCCCGACGGGCGCCTTTTCTTCACCGAGCGGCCCGGCCGGGTTCGAATCTTCCAGAACGGCCAGCTGCTGTCCGAGCCGGCGCTGACCCTGACGGGGCTGCACACCGACGGCGAGAGCGGCGTTCTGGGATTGGCGCTCCATCCATCGTTTGCCACGAACGGATTCGTCTACATCGTGTGCGACGTCGAGGACCCGAACGGTCCGTTTGCGCGCCTGGTGCGGTATCGCGCAGTAGGAAATACGCTCGGTGAGCCTGCCGTGCTGCTGGACGGTGTGCCGGCGGCAAACATCCACAACGGCTCCCGCGTGCATTTCGGACCGGACGGCAAGCTCTATCTGAGTTTCGGCGACGCGGCGTCACCATCGGTCGCGCAGGACCTTGCCAGGTTGAACGGCAAGCTGCTGCGCCTGAACGACGATGGCACGACGCCCCGAGACAATCCGTACAGTTCACCGGTGTGGACGTGGGGGCACCGGAACCCGCAGGGCTTCGACTGGCATCCGGTGAGCGGCGAAATGTACGAGAGCGAGCACGGACAGACGGGGAACGACGAGATCAACGTGATCGTGCGCGGCGCCAATTACGGCTGGCCCGTGATTGAAGGACCGGCGACGCGGCCCGACATGGTGACGCCAATCACGTTCTTCACGCCGTCGGTGGCGCCCTCCGGCGCGTCGTTCTACCGGGGCATGGTCTTCCCGACGTTCCGGAACGACCTGTTCGTGGCGGCGCTGGGCGGAGTGTCGTTGTTGCGGATCACGCTGGACGCGAGCGATCCCCACAAAGTGGCATCGATCGACCGGCTGATGCAGGGGAAGTACGGACGGCTGCGCGAGGTGGTGAGCGGCCCGGACGGGTTTATCTACCTGAGTACGAGCAACCGCGACCAGCGCACCACGCCCAACGCCGACGACGATCGGATTCTGCGCCTGGTGCCGGTGCAGTAGGTCTTCGGTCTTCGGGCTACGGACTACGGACTACGGACTACAGGCTACAGGCTACAGGCTGCGGGCCCTCAGGCGCTTCTTGAGCCCTCGGGCCGCTCCGTAAGGCCCTCGCCTAGACCCCCTGCCCGTCCGGTCTGATCGTGACCGGATTCAGGAACGGCATCATCGCGCGGAGCTGACTGCCGACCTGCTCCAGCGTCTGTGTCTGTTCGCGCGCGCGGGTGGCGTTGAACCAGGGCCGGCCCTTCTCGTTCTCGGCGATCCAGTTGCGGGCGTACGTGCCGTCCTGGATCTCGCTCAGCATCTTCTTCATCTCGGCGCGCGTGGCGTCGCTGATGATGCGCGGGCCGCCGGTGTAGTCGCCATGTTCGGCCGTGTCGCTGATCGAGTAGCGCATGTAGTTGAGGCCGCCGCGATAGATCAGATCCACGATCAACTTCAGCTCGTGGAGACACTCGAAGTAGGCGATCTCGGGCTGATACCCCGCGTCCACCAGCGTCTGGAATCCAGCCTTGATGAGCGCGCTGACGCCGCCGCACAGCACGGCCTGTTCACCGAACAGATCCGTTTCGGTTTCTTCTTTGAAGGTGGTCTCGAGCACACCGGCGCGCGCGGTGCCGATCGCGCTGGCGTACGACAGCGCGACATCGCGGGCCTTGCCGGATGCGTTCTGCTCGACCGCGATCAGCGCGGGTGTCCCGCCGCCTTCGACGTACAGCTCACGAACGCGATGGCCGGGCGACTTCGGCGCCACCATCGAAACGTCCACACCCGCCGGCGGCTTGATGGTGCCGAAGCGGATGTTGAATCCGTGGGCGAACATCAGCGTCTTGCCGGGCGTGAGGTTCGGCGCAATCGACTCGCGATAGATCGAGGGTTGCGTGGTGTCGGGCGTGAGGATCATGATCACGTCCGCCCACTTGGCCGCGTCGGCCACCGTCTTGACCGCGAGGCCCGCGGCCTGTGCCTTCGCCCGCGACTTGCTGGTCTCGGGCAGGCCAATCGCGACATCCACGCCGCTGTCCTTGAGGTTCAGCGCGTGCGCGTGCCCTTGCGATCCGTAGCCGATGACGGCCACTTTCCGAGACTGAATGAGCGAGAGGTCAGCGTCCTTGTCGTAGTAGATCTGCGCCATAAGTGAAGTCCTGTAGAAGAAAGAGGCTAATGGCCAAGGGCCGAGGGCTAGAGGCAGAGCCCCGATGCGACACACGGCCGTCAGCCGCCAGCCGTTCGCCCTTTGGCCTAAACGGAATAGGACACGTGCGAGTCGTCGGTCTCACTGTCGTAGCCCGCGAAGCGGTCCGAAACCGTTGGCGCTGGCTGCGTACCGCGAGCGAGCGCCACGCGTCCGGTGCGCACCATTTCGAGTACGCCATACGGACGAAGCACGTCGAGCAGGCGATCGACCTTTTCCGCCGTGCCGGTGGTTTCGACGATCAGCGAGTCTGCCGAGACGTCCACAACGCGCGCGCGGAAGACGTCGGCGAGCTGCATGACCTGCGATCGGCTCTCGGGTGACGCCGCCACCTTGATCATCGCCAGCTCGCGCTCGACCGATGGCAGGGTGGTCAGATCGTCCACGCGCAGGACGTTGACGAGCTTATAGACGTTCGCCTCGACACGGCGGATGCTCGTTTCGTCTACGTCGCAGACGATCGTCATGCGCGAGACGCCCGGCTGTTCGGTGTGGCCGACGGTCAGCGAATCGATGTTGAAGGCACGGCGGCGGAACAGCGATGCGACGCGGTTCAGCACGCCAGGCTTGTCTTCGACGTAAACAGCGAGAGTATGGAGCATGGTCTCTTCCTCAAAGGCTACAGGCGACGGGCTACGTTCAATCCGCCGCTGTCTCCACAATCGGGCTGGGACGGCGGATCATCGCGTGGAGGTCCGCACCCGCTGGAACCATCGGGTACACCGAATCTTCCTGTTCCACCTGGAAGTCGATCAGCACCGGGCCTTTGTGTTGTCTGGCGGCATCGACCGAGGGCTTCACGTCGGCACGCGACGAAACCGTCATCGCCTTCACGCCAAACGCCTCCGCGAGGCGCTGGAAATTCGGGTTCACGAGCGGCGTCGCGGCATAGCGCTTCTCGTAGAAGAACTCCTGCCACTGCCGGACCATCCCCAGATAGCCGTTGTTGATAATCGCGATCTTGACGTCGATGTTCTCCTGCACGATGGTCGCCAGCTCGCACATCGTCATCTGGAAGCCGCCGTCGCCGACGACGACCCAGACCTCGGCGTCCGGACGCGCGACCTTGGCGCCGACCGCGGCGGGCAGTGCAAAGCCCATCGTACCCAGGCCGCCGGAGGTGATGAGCGACCGCGGGGCATTGTGCTTGTAGTACTGCGCTTCCCACATCTGGTGCTGACCGACGTCGGTCACGACGACAGCCTCGCCGCTGGTCTCGCGCCAGAGATCGTTGATGACGTGCGCCGCGTACAGGTGACCGTTGTCGGGGAGATTCTGGATGTCCCGCACCGCTGAGTCGCCCTTGAGATCCGCGATGCGCGCCGACCACTCCGGATGATCGCCCGCGGGGACGAGCGGCAGCAGATCGGCCAGCACTTCGCGCAAGTCACCGACGAGCGCCACGTCCACTTTCACGTTCTTGTTTACTTCGGCGGGATCGATCTCGACATGGATCTTCTTTGCGTTGACGGCGTAGGTCTTGAGATTGCCGGTCACGCGATCGTCGAAGCGCATGCCGAATGCCAGCAGCAGGTCCGCTTCCTGAATCGCGGTGTTGACCCAGGCTTCGCCGTGCATGCCCATCATGCCGAGATTCAGCGGATGGTTCGCCGGGATGCCGCCGATACCGAGCAGCGTCATCGCGATGGGGGTGTTCGTCCGCTCCGCGAACTGCCGCACGAGGTCGGTCGCGCCAGAGAGCGTGATGCCGCGTCCGGCCAGAATCACGGGCCGCTTCGCTTCGCGGATGAGAGCCGCCGCTTTCTCGAAATCGGGCTGCGCCGGACGATAGTCGGGCCGGTAGCCGCGCATCCGCGGCGCCGCCCCGTCCCAATCGAACTCGGCGCTCGACTGCTGCGCGTCCTTCGTGATGTCGACGAGCACAGGGCCCGGCCGTCCCGAGGACGCGACGTGGAACGCCTCACGAATCGTGGACGCCACATCATCCGCTCGCGTCACCAGGTAGTTGTGCTTGGTGATCGGCAGCGTGACGCCCGTGATGTCCGTTTCCTGGAACGCGTCCGAGCCAATCAGCTTGCTGCCGACCTGTCCGGTGATGCAGACGATCGGGGAGGAGTCGAGCATGGCGGTCGCGATACCCGTGACCATGTTCGTCGCGCCGGGCCCTGACGTCGCAATCGCGACACCGACCTGACCCGTGGCCCGGGCGAACCCGTCGGCCATGTGCGTCGCGCCCTGTTCGTGGCGCACGAGGATGTGCCGGATGGGATATTGCGTCATGGCGTCGTACGCGGGAAGGATCGCTCCGCCCGGGTAGCCGAACACCGTGTGCACGCCCTGCTTCAACAGGCATTCCCAGAGGATCTGACCGCCAGTCTTTTTCATAGTTCGCTCACTTCGTTCGCTCACCGAAAGGCTGCAGGCTATGGGCTGGTGGCTACAGGCCCTCAAGCCCTCGGACCCTTTCGCCCTCGAACCAAGCCCTTCGTGGTTCTAACCCGTCACCGCTCCCAGCGCCGCCGACGACACCAGACGCGCGTATTTCGCCATGACACCCGTCGCGTAGCGCGGCGTCGGCGGTTGCCATCCGGCCAGCCGTTCCGCCACCTGCGCGTCGCTCAACTCGACGTCCAACCGCCGGCTGGGCACATCGAACACGATGACGTCGCCCTCGCGCAGTGCGGCGATAGGCCCGCCGCGCGCGGCTTCCGGCGAGACATGGCCGGCCATGAACCCGTGGGTCGCACCCGAGAATCGCCCATCGGTCATCAGTGCCACCGAATCGCCGAGACCCTGGCCTACGAGGGCAGCCGTAACGGCCAGCATTTCTGGCATGCCCGGGCTCCCCGCTGGTCCTTCGTATCGGATGACCACGACATCGCCCGCACGAATCGACCCATGGAGCACGGCGTCGTACGCGGCCTTTTCAGTGTCGAAGACGCGGGCGGGACCGCGATGATGCTGCCGGTTGTGCCCTGCCACTTTGACCACCGCGCCCTCGGGCGCGAGGTTGCCGCGAAGGATCACGAGACCGCCCGTCTCCTTCATCGGATTCGCGAGAGGCCGAACGACCTGCTGACCCGGTGTCTCTGATGCCTTGGAGGCTTCCTCACCAATCGTCCGGCCCGAGACCGTCATCGCGTTCTGGCGCAGGAACCCGCCCTCGGCCAGCCGCCGCGCGACGAGGGCGATGCCTCCGGCGGCGTGGAGATCGTTGGCGACGAAGCGGCCGCCGGGCTTGAGATCGGCGAGCAGCGGCGTCTTCCGGCTCACGCGATCGAATTCGGCGATGTCGAGGCGCATCCCGACTTCCCGCGCGATTGCCGGCAGGTGCAGCACGGCGTTCGTCGATCCGCCGCTGCTGACGACGGCCGTCATCGCGTTCTCGAATGCATCCTGCGTGAGGATGTCCTTGGGACGGACGTTCCGTCGCAGCAGATCCATCACCAGCGCACCGGCGGCACGGCCGACGTCGGCTTTCTTGGGGTCCGTGGCGGGCACGCTGCCGCTGCCCATCGGCGCGATCCCGAGGAACTCGAGGACCATGGCCATCGTGTTGGCAGTGAACTGCCCGCCACACGCGCCCGCGCCCGGGCAGGCATGGTTCTCGATGTCCGCGAGGTCGGCATCGGACATCCGCCCCGATGCGTGCGCGCCGACGGCCTCGTAGACGTCCTGAATCGTGACGTCGCGGTTCTGAAAACGCCCCGGCGCGATCGAGCCGCCATAGAGCACGAGCCCTGGAAGGTTCAAGCGCGCCACGGCCATCGCCGTGCCCGGGATCGTCTTGTCGCAGCCGCAGAGCGCGATGACGGCGTCGAAGGAATTGCCGCGCGCGACGAGCTCGATCGAGTCCGCGATCACCTCACGGCTGATGAGCGACGCCCGCATGCCGTCGGTCCCCATCGTGATGCCGTCGCTGATGGATACGGTGTTGAACTCCATCGGCGTGCCGCCGGCGGCGCGAATGCCTTCCTTCACCGCGGCCGCCAGTTCGCGCAGGTGATAGTTGCACGGACCGATCTCGATCCAGGTGTTGGCGACGCCGATGAGCGGCTTCTTCAATGCCTCATCGTCGAAGCCGACGGCCTTGAGCATGGCGCGGGCGCCAGCCCGGTGCGGACCGCGCACGAGCACGTCGCTCTGCTTGGTCGGCGCGTTGTTACTCATACCTGTTGCTCCACGCGCACGGCGTGCTCACGGCTCTTCCAGCTGGAATACGAGCCGAGCGTACGCATCGACCGCGCGAATTCGGCCAGGTGCACGAGTGCCCGCGCGCACCGGAGATCCTGCCGGTTGATGGGGATGTCGACGTAGAAAAGGTATTCCCACGGACGCCCGCGGATCGGACGCGACTCGACTTTCGTCAGGTCGATGTCACGAAGCGCGAAGACGCTCAGGGCCTTGAAGAGCGCGCCGGGCTCGTTGGCGAGTGAGAAGACGACGGTGGTCTTGTCGGCGGGCGAATCCGGTTCAGTGATCCGGCTGATCAGAAGGAACCGCGTGATGTTGTCGGAGTAGTCCTGGATGTCGGACCGCAGGATCTCCAGGCCGAACACCTGGGCCGCCCGCTCGGACGCGATCGCGGCCGCGTCGGCCAGCGCCTGCTCCCGAATCAGCTTGGCACTCCCTGCCGTGTCGTACGTGGCGTGCACGCGCGCGGGCAGCTCCCGCAGGAACCGTTCGCACTGTGCCAGCGCCTGCGGGTGCGAATAGATCCGCTGGACGCGTTCAATGGGCGTGCCCGGAAGCGCGAGCAGATGATGCCGGATCGGCAGCTCGACCTCGCCGACGATCGGCAGGTCGTGCTCGATCAGGAGGTCGTAATTGCGGTGAATGCTTCCGCCGATCGAGTTCTCGACCGGCAGGATCCCATGCGTCGCCCGACCCGCCTCCACCGCCCGGAACACGTCGTCGAACGACTCACAGGCAATGACGTCGGCGTGGCCGCTGAAGCGGAGCGCCGCGGCTTCACTGTAGGCGCCAGGCTCTCCCTGGAACGCGATGCGCATGAAGCTACGAGGATACAACACAAGCTTCTGAAAACCGAAACAACATAACAACTATTTATAGAGGCTGTCCGCAGGGCTTTGGCTGCCGCTCTGCACGATGGGCCGTCTACAATGAGCCAGCCGCGAACCGAACGCGGCCCAGGAGGGGGATCGTGATGCGGCGAACGACGAGGCGACGGGGAGTAGGGCTGCTCGTGGCGATGATGGGGTTGGTTGTGGCCCTAGCGGCACCGGCCTCCGCGCAGGCTCCGGCCGCCCAGTCCGCGGGAGGGAAGACCACAACAACCTGGTACTTTTACAAGGTCAAGTGGGGCTTTCAGGATGAGTTCATGACCCTCTTCCAGAAGAACCACTATCCGCTCCTCAAGGCCGGGGTCACGGACGGACGATTCGTCTCGGTCAAGACGTACGTGCCTCGTTATCACGGGGATGGTCGCGCCGACTGGACGTTTGCGGTCGAGATCGTCGCCAAAGACGATGCTCCGAGCGGGCCGAGCGAAGACGAGGTCATCAAGAAGCTCTTTCCCGATCAGGCCACGTACAAGAAGGAAGAACAGCGGCGGTTCGAGATCCTCGACGCGCACTGGGACGTTCCCCTGAATGGGGTGGACCTCGACCAGAAAAGATGAGCGGCATTGACGATTGCGGAATGACGAATGACGATTGGTCGCGCACGGCACGTCTGACGCACGTGGGTCATTCGTCAATCGTCAATCCGCATTCGTCAGTGTCCATTTCATAATGAATTTGATCTCCCTCGGGTGGACCCCTCGGGACGCCGAGGCATTCGGCAGATTGACTGGCGATCTGGTGCCCGCCCGCGTCGCCGTCGCGTACGGCGCGACTTTCCGCGTCTATCTCGAAGATGGCGAGACGCTCGCGGATGTGTCGGGACGGATGCGGCACGATGCGCAGGGCCGTCGCGACCTGCCCGCAGTCGGCGATTGGGTGGCGATCAAGCGCAATGACCAGGCGGATCGCGCGACGATCCACGCCATCCTGCCCCGGCGCAGTCTCTTCTCCCGCAAAGTCGCAGGCGATCAGACCGCGGAACAGATCATCGCCGCTAACGTGGATACGGCGTTCCTGGTGACGGGCCTCGACCATGACTTCAACATCCGCCGGCTCGAGCGATATCTGGCGGTGGCCTGGAGCAGCGGCGCCCGTCCGGTCATCGTCCTGAACAAGGCAGACCTTGCGCCCGACCTGGCCGCCCAGCGGGATCAGGTCCAGGCGATCGCGTCCGACGTACCGATACATGCCGTCAGCGCGAAAGCGCAGCACGGACTGGATGCGCTCGAGCCGTACTTGCAGCCGGGTCAGACCGTTGCCTTGCTCGGCTCCTCGGGGGTAGGAAAATCCACGATCATCAACCGGCTGCTCGGAGAGGACCGTCTGCGCACGAACGAAGTGCGTGCGAGCGATCAGCGTGGCCGCCACACCACAACGCATCGCGAGCTGGTGCCCTTGCCCGGAGGCGCGCTGCTCATCGACACACCGGGGATGCGCGAGCTGCAGCTCTGGACTGCCGACGACGGCCTCCAGGAAACGTTCGACGATATCGAAGCGCGCGCCGTTGACTGTTTCTTCAAGGATTGCGGACACGATTCCGAGCCGCGGTGCGCGGTGAAAGCTGCCGTGGCCGAGGGCACGATCCCAGAGGATCGGCTGCAGAGCTATTTGAAGCTCCAGCGCGAACAACGGCATCTCGAGGCCCGTCAGGACGCCCTCGCGCAACAGGCGCAGAAGCGCCAGGCCCGTGCAGGCGCCAAGGCGCTGCAGAAGCGCATTCATGATAAAGGACGGGACTAGGATGTGGTGCCGGAATAGGGTGCGGCCGCGAGGTGCGGACGAGTGGTGCGGCCGACACGTGCGGAGCGTTCTGTTGGAAGCCTGTAGCCTGTCGCCTGAAGCCTATAATCGCTTGTGCGCGTTCAGTTATTGGCCACCTGCCTGGTGGACACGCTCTTTCCCCAAGTCGGACTCGCCGCTGCGGCCGTCCTCGAACGTGTGGGGTGCGAAGTCCACGTGCCTGAGCGCCAGACCTGCTGCGGCCAGCCGGCGTTCAATGGCGGATTTGCCGATGAGGCCCGCAACATCGCCCGGTATACGGTCGGATTGTTGTCACAGGACCAAGCGCCGGTTGTGGTGCCGTCGGGCTCGTGCGCGGACATGCTGGTGCATCACGCGCCAGCGCTGCTGGCGGACGATCCCGTCGCAGGACCACAGGCACGGGCCGTGGCTGCTCGCACCTACGAGTTCTCGCAATTCCTGGTCGACGTGTTGAAGCGCACCGATTGCGGCGCCTGCCTCCACGACTCCGCCACCTTTCACCCGAGTTGCCATGGTCTTCGCGGGTTGGGGATCGATCATCAGCCGCGTGCGCTCCTTCAGAGCGTCGATGGCCTCGAGCTGAAACCGCTGGCGGAAGCCGAGACGTGCTGCGGCTTCGGCGGACTGTTCGCGGTCAAGATGAGCGAGATTTCGTCGACGATGCTGCAGCGGAAGCTGGGACATGTCGAAGCCACAGGCGCACGCCTTCTCATTGCCGGCGATGTGAGTTGCCTCGCGCACATGGGCGGCGGACTCCACCGGCGCGGGTCGAGGGTCGAGGTGCGGCACGTGGCGGAAATTCTGGCCGCCACCGAGCCATCGACCAAAGCCTGAGGCACAGCGCCCAACGCCCAACGCCGAACACCCAAGCCGTCGAGACCACGAATCCCAAGGCTCTGATGTCGCAACCGGTCACCTTCCATCGCCGCGCAGCAGCGGCCGCCGCGGATACGACGCTCCAGGCGAAACTGCAGCGCGCGACGACGCGTCTGACATCGAGCCGGCAGGCATCGTTTGCGGTATGGCCGGAGGGCGACGCGGTCCGGGATCACGCGCGGGCGATTCGCGCGGACGTGATCGCGCATCTGGATCGCTACCTCGCGCAGTTCGCGCAAGCCCTCGAGCAGCGCGGCGGACACGTCCACTGGGCGGCCACCGGTGCGGACGCGGTTTCAATCGTCACGCGCATCGCGACGCAGCATGGCGTACGGCGAGCCGTGAAATCGAAGTCGATGGTGAGCGAGGAAATTCGCCTGAACGACGGGCTCGAGACGGCGGGCGTGACCGTCGTTGAAACCGATCTCGGCGAATGGGTCGTGCAGCTCGCGCACGATCACCCATCGCACATCATCGCGCCGATCATCCACAAGAGCCGCGAGGACATCGCGGAGCTGTTCAAGTCTGCCGCAGGTGCCAGTGAAAAGGACGTCTCGGACGTGCCCCACATGACCGCGTTTGCGCGGACGCGCCTCCGCTCGGAATTCATTGACGCCGACATGGGCATCAGCGGCGCGAACTTCGGCGTGGCGGAAACGGGCAGCATCTGTCTGGTGACGAACGAAGGCAATGGACGTCTCACCACCACCGTTCCGAGGATTCACGTCGCGCTCATGGGGATCGAACGAATCGTTCCGAACATTGAGGATCTCGGGACGATGCTGCGCGTGCTCGCACGGAGTGCGACAGGGCAGCCATTGTCCGTGTACTCGAACATTTTGAGCGGCCCGCGGCGTACGACCGACGACGAGACGCAGAGCGAACCAGACGGTCCGGACGAGCTCCACGTCGTGCTCGTGGATAACGGACGCAGCGAGCTTCTCGGCGGCGAGCTCGCCGAGATTCTCTACTGCATCCGCTGCGGCGCGTGTCTGAACGCGTGTCCGGTGTACCAATCCATCGGCGGCCACGCCTACGGCAGCGTGTATCCAGGACCTGTCGGCGCAGTGTTGACGCCGGCCCTGCAGGGACTCGGTGTATTCGGGGAGCTGCCGCAAGCGAGCAGCCTGTGTGGCGCGTGCCGGGAAGTGTGTCCGGTCAGGATCGACATCCCACGCATGCTGCTGGCGCTGCGGCGGCGAAGCGTAGAGGAGATTGGTGCGCCGGCGTGGATCCGGTACGGCATGCGCGCCTACGCGGCGGCTGCGACGCGGCCCGCGCTGTTCCGGTTCGCGGTTCGCGCCTCCCGCGCGGCCCTTGGTCTGCTTGCGCGGCGGGGATGGGTGACGCGCTTGCCAGGTCCACTCAGTGGCTGGACCTCCACCCGCGATTTTCCAGCGTTCGCCAAGCGCACGTTCCAGGATCAATGGCGATCGGGAGCGCGCCAGCGGTGAGTATCGACGAAGCCATCTTGCGGCAGCTCCGAGCGCGCATCGCCCGCGGCGCGGGCACGCATGCGCCTGAAGGGCACCAAGCAGAAGCTCCTACCAGCGTCGGCATCGCGCCGCTACATCCGAGGGCGGCATCAGCCGATCCGGTGTCGCCGTTCACGACCGCATGGGAGTCACTGGGCGGTGTCGTTCACCACGCGCACAGCGCCGCCGACGCCGTTTCGATCGTCGCGGCGATCTGCCGCAGTGCTGGTGCCGAACAGACGCTGTCGTGGCGCGAGCCAGACCTGGGAGTGCCTGGGATCGTCGATGGATTGCGACGTCTCGGTATCGAGAGCGACTACGGATGGCTGCCCGCCGATCGCTCCGAGCGCGCCGCACGGCTTGCGGAACTCGAGGGCATCAAGGTGGGTGTCACGGGCGCGTCCGGTGCCATCGGAGAGAGCGGCACGGTCGTACTCGTGTCAGGTCCGGGCCGTCCGCGTCTGGCGTCGTTGCTGCCGCCGATCCACGTGACGCTGCTCCTCGTCTCACGCATGCACGCGTCGCTGCCCGACTTCCTGGCTGCCGAACCCACAATCGCTGATGGTGGCAGCAATCTGGTGCTCATCACCGGTCCCAGCCGGACGGCCGATATCGAAATGACGCTGACTCGAGGCGTGCACGGGCCGGGACACGTGCATGCGGTGCTGGTTCACTCGGCCTGAGCGGCCGGCACTGCGGTTCGATCCACCGTCACCGTGAACAGCTGGAACGGTGCCCAGTAGTAGGGCTTCGCATAGACACCACCGGCCCGCACGAGGGCGAGCTTCGCAGCGCGCAGCGCCGCGGCCGGCGGCTCACCGCTCGACACGCCGGCATAGAGCCGGTCCATCACGGCGACGGTGGACCTGTCATCGACGTCCCACAGTCCCGCCACGACCCGCCGCGCACCAGCCCTTAGAAACGCCCACGCGAAACCGACGAGGCCTTCGCCGGAGTAGAGCCGCTCGCCAGCGCTCCTGCACGCGGAGACCGTGACCAGGTCCGCCTGCAGCCGGTGTTCGGCGACCTCGCGTGCATACAGCTTGTAGCCGGCGGTATCGGACGAGAGGATGACGGTCGAGTCGAGTGGACTCTCACGGCTGGTCGAAGCGTGCGCCGCAAAATGCAGGATCGCGAAGCGTTCGGGGCCCGCGGCAAAGTACGCGCGAGGTGTCGCCGCCGCGCCTTCCTGCCTCGTGACTCGCGCCGGCGCGAAATGCGTAGCAATGCGTGTGAGCTCTTCACCGGCAAAATGAAGCACCGGGAAGCGTGGATCGGTCGCGAGCGCGTTCCCGACGAGGAGCACGGATGCCGAGTCCGCTCGAACGGGCCCGGTTCTGGCAGGCAGCTGCAGCGTTGCCAGTGACGGTGCGACCGCGAGGGTGACGTCCTCCAGCCAGTAATGCCGCCGAGGGCCGGGGACCGGCAGCGTCTCGAAGTTCACCGTGTGCAGGGCACCGTCAGGAACGAGGACAATCGGGCGGCCGCTCGTCAGAAACGGTTGAATGGGCGAAACGACGGCGGCAAACAGGTCATCGCCGGGCGTCGTGGCCATTGCCAGTGGATCCGCCGCGCGATCCACGAGCAAACGCTGGTAGTCGGCGACGAGCGCCTCGATGCGTGATGCCGGCGGCAGCGTGGCCACGTGCACGGAGCGGCCGTCCACGACCCACGCGAACGATCGCTCGGGCCCGAGCCAGTACGAGACGAGCAGCGTGCCGGAGGCCTGGGCCAGGCGCTTGAATTCCGCGCTCGTGCGCCGGGTTGGGACGGTCGCGGCGGCCCGGTCCGCGAGCACGCGTGCGCGGCTCGAATCCGCGATCTCGAGCGCGCGGTCGCCCTGTCCTGCGTCCATCAGCACGTCCACATACGCCCGGTAGAAGTGGATGAGCGGCGTCAGGTACGACAGCTTGTAGTCGGTCTTGAGGAGATCGGCGCGTGTGCGCTCGATCGTACGAAGCGTCGCTTCGAACTCGCGCACCGTCGTTGCCCGATCCTTCCTGGACCGTGCGATATCGGCGAGACCGGCATGGGCAAGCCATTCAAGACTGGGATCGTCCTTCGCGGTACGCAGCGTGTCCTTGAACAGCCGCGATGCGTCCGCGAGTTGGCCGCGGCCCAGTGCGATTTGCGCGTCGTTGAGGGCGTTGTAGACCAGGGTCTCGTCGCCGGCTTGTGTTTTCAGCCTTCGGGCTTCATTGTTGGCCGCCTGCGCGGCGTCCCAGTCAGCAAGGTTGATGCGGGCCGCAGCGACGTTGTCGGCAAACCACGAGGCCTGTTGCATCAGGCCAGCCTCACGGGCTACTGAGAGCGCACGCTCGAGGAAGGGCAGAGCGGCTGCGGTCTGCCCCTTCTGCATGTAGGTGTTGCCGAACTCTCCAACGGCTTGCGCGAGATAGAGCCGGTTCGATCTCGTTTCTTGTGCCGCGATCGCTCGTTGGTGCAGCGGGACGGCATGATCGAAATCTCCCAGTCGCGCGTAACACATGGCCGCGTTGTTCAAGGATGCGCCATACGTGAGTTCGTCACGGAGGCGTTCCAGTGCGAGCACACGCTCGAAGTAGGGGAGTGCTTCGTCGAATCGACCCCGAGCGACCCGCCCCATTCCCATGTTGTTCAGGGCGACGGCTTCACGGCGCTGATCGCCGCGCGCGGCGGCGTCTGTCACCGCGCGTTGCAGCAGCGCATTCCCGGCATCCCACCGGCCGGTCTGTAGGTAGAGGCGCCCCTGATAGAGGTCGGCGTCCAGCGCGACATCGACCGCGGCGGTTTGCTGTGCGAGGACACGAGCGTCGTTGAGTACTCGTTCAACGTCTTCGGTACGACCGGTCTGCGCAAGGAATCTTGCACGCAGATATCGCTGCCGTGCCGCCAACGGCCTGACGGCCTCGCGCGGCAGCTCGGCGTCGAGGATGTCACGTGGATTCGGTGGATGACCCTCGGTGAGAGCAAGCTCCGCCTTCAGCAGCTGAGCACGCCAGATCTGGCCCTGATCATTTCGTTCGCGAGCAAGCGCGAGCGCCTGATCGATCTGTCGGAGCGTGTCGGGTGAGTGGCCCCGCGCCAGTGCGGACTCGGCCGACGCGTACAGCGAGTCGAAGGTTGGCGGAGAGTGGTTGTCTGCGCGGCAACTAATTGTCGCAAGAGCGACGCAGAGGCTCAGGGCACCCAGGTACCGTTCGAGTGGACGCCGCCACTCGACGCCTTGCCGCCATCCGGCGAGCCCAGATCGAACCGCACCATCGTCAGGCGCCGCTCGTCCGGATCGATGAGCACCTCGCCGAAATAGGCGCGGCCGAAGCCGGGAATCGTCACGACATTCTGGGAGATGGTCGAGCCTGGATACGGATCGCCTGCCCATCGAATCTGCCGCACGATGGTGGCATAGATCGTCCGCGCGCTGAAGAGCCTGCGAAGCCGCGGCCAGCCAGTCGCCGAGGGATCACCGAGAAAGAAGCAGTGCCCGTGCTTTCCGGCGAAGTCTGGATCCTCCATCGCCTTCAACAGCGCACCAACGGTGACGTGATCGACGAAGGGTTGGCAATCCAGCTCGACAACGAGAGGATGCCCGGCAACCGTGACGTTCTGGATGAACGTTCGTTTCGGATCGATGGCTACGGACGTTTCGCGGCTGGTCGACGAACTGCGTGACTGCAGGTGGCCGCTCAGATGCTCGATCGCGACTGGAATCTGATCGCCGACCGACAGCTTGAACACCTCTGAGGAGACGGTCGTGACGGGATGCAGCTCCTCGTCGCGCGGCGTCCAGTCTTCGGTGCGTCTCTCAGGCTTGGCGTCGCGGAGCTCTTCGAACACGCCCTCGGCGAACGTGTTGGCGCCGGCGTATCTGGCGAACTTCCACTCGCGCCCAGGAAGTTTTGCGATGGATCGGCCGCCGACGACGTCGAGCGAACTCGCGCCGGTGGCTTCAAAGACCTCGTACTGCGGACGGAACAGGAAGCCACCAAACGCAGACGCGTTACCACGGAACACGAAGCGTCGAGGAATCTGCATGCGCGAAACTCGGGTGTGGTCGTTAGGGAGCGATCGTGAAGCGATACTCTCCGATGAGCGCCGTCAGGTCAACGGCATTTCGCAGTTCGGCGACGTACTGTGTGCCACGCTCGAGCCGGCGCGCGGGCACGATGAGGAGCACGCTCGAACCGGAGACGGGAGCCGCCGTCTGTCCATCCGCGACGATCGCACCGCTGTTGCTCGCGCGGATGAGGTAGTGAAGTCGTTCGACACCTGGATCCACATTCGCTTCGAATGACAGCGACACGAATCGCGCACCTGCATCGAGTGGCACGACCGGTGTCTCACCTCGCGCGGCTGGCCGCAAGACGACCGGCGACAGCACCTGCGCTTCAGACAGACTGCGTAACGACGGGATGACGACAACCGACTGGTACCCCACCGTCAAGACGAGCATGGCCGCGACGGCCCACGGCAGCACGCCCGTGATCTTGAACGATCGGCGCGCCGGCGGACGGAAGGGCAGCGGCGTGCGCTCGCGGGTCACACGAAAGGCGTCCTGCATCTCACGACGCATCGCTTCGCCGGCCCGCACATCGTCGGCACACTCGGGGCACGAGAAGTAGTGCTCTTCGAAGGCGTCGCGCTCGGCTTCCGGCAACTCGTCGAGCAGATAGCGTTCGGCTGCCATCGTGGCGACCGCTTGATCGTGACTCATCTCGCGGGTTCTCCAGCATGGGCGATGAACGCGGTACGGAAGCGGGTCTTGGCTCGGTGCACCAGCACCCGCAGGTAATCGCGATCGACGTTGAAGCGGCTGCAAATCTCGTCCTTGTCGCATTCCTCGAAGAACAGCGCCCGAAGCACGTCGCGATCCTTGGGCGCCATGTCGTCCAGCACCTGCCGCACTCGCGTCTGATCGTCGCGCGTGATCAATGTCGTCTCGACGCTGGGTGACTGAGCCGCGGGCTCAGGCTGCTCCTGTGGATCCCACGGCACCGTGCGTCCCTGTGAGCGAAACAGTTCGAACACGATGTTGTTGCAGACCGTGTTCACGTACGCGCCAAGACTGCCGGGCGATGCCAACCCGTTCTTCCGAAGCGTCGTCAATACCCGGACGAACGTCTCCTGCCGCACATCGTCCACCTGCGCGGACGACCGCAGCCGGCGGCGGAGCTTGGCGTTCAACAGATCGCCAAAGTACCGCGTGAAATGCTGTTCGGTGGCTGCGTCCCCTTGGGCCAGGCGGGTGATGTAGTCGCGGTCGAATTCGTAGCGCGGGGTCAGTGGCAATGCGTGCCGATAGTACGATTTCCCCTGCAACGTCTGCAATCCAGCCGCGTCTGACCTCAATGGTAGTGCCAGTGTTGCCACAGTACAGCTCCGGGAAGGTTCGCCTGCACCGCGTTCCATGGGTATCCACGGCAGCCCTCCCTCTGCTGGCTAGTGCAGAGTCGGCCTGGAACGTTTCATCCCCCAGCCGGCAATTGAGAGGGACGCCGGTAACGATTTCGACCGGTCGGACACCAATCAGCTGAGGCGGTCGCGGACCCCAACGGAGGAGCTCCAAATGCGTGTCCTTGCGGCAGTGGAACCCAGCATGCCCGCCCTGATCGGCGAGAGCCCGGCGGTCGTGCGGTTGCTCAAGGACGTGGATCTGGCGGCTCGCGCCGACGCCACCGTGCTCGTGGTGGGCGAGACCGGGACTGGGAAGGAACTGGTGGCGAGGTTGGTGCACGCGGGCAGCGGCCGGCAGCACCAGCCCTTCGTTGCCGTCAATTGCTGTGGGATTCCGGAGACTCTGCTGGAGTCAGAGCTGTTCGGCCACGTCCGCGGCAGCTTTACCGGTGCCGTTCGAGATACCGCAGGACTGGTCCGCCGCGCTGAAGGTGGCACGCTCTTTCTGGACGAACTGGGCGACATGAGCCTGCGGATGCAGGCGGTGTTGCTCCGGTTTGCCGAATCGGGTGAGGTCCAGCCCGTGGGATCGTCGTCGGGATCGCGGTGCCACGACGTCCGCATCGTGGCTGCGACCCATCGCGACCTGGGAACCCTCGTCCGCGAAGGCGCCTTCCGCCAGGATCTGTACTATCGGGTCAACGTTCTATTGGTGCGCGTGCCTCCACTGCGGGAACGCGCGACTGACATCCCGCACCTGCTGCATCACTTCATCAACCGCGCCTGTCAGTCGTACAAGCGAAGCGCACCCACGCTGTCGAGGGAAGCGGAACACCGCCTGATCGCGTTCGACTGGCCGGGCAACGTCCGGCAGCTCCGGAGCGTCGCGGAACGGCTCGCCGTCGCCGCCAGCGGACGGATTGCCACCGTCGACGACCTGCCTGATGAATTACAGAACGAAGAGCGCGCGGTGCCGCGTCCCGCGCTGGTCATGATGAGTGGTGCGGGAAGCCGCTCCGCTGCTCCGCATGCAGACACTGCGGATCCTGTCGAGCAGGCCTGGTCCCGCTTGCGCGCCGGGGAAGATTTCTGGGCCGCGGTGTACCAGCCCTTTCAGGCACACGACCTCCGCCGTGAAGACATCCGCGCGCTGCTGCGGCGTGCCGTCGACGACACGCGCGGGCATCCGGAGCAGGTCGCGGCAATGCTGAACGTCGCGCCCGCCGAGCGGCGGCGGTTGTCCGCATTCCTGCGGAAGTACAACTGCGGCGTGCCCGCAACCTCACGCGCGCGCCTGGCATAGGGCGCGCCTAGCCGTCCGGCCACCACCCGAGGTGACGCAAGTCGGCGATGGGCTCTTCAAACGAGCACGAGCCAGCCGATCGCAGCAGGTGCGCCCTCGCTTCGGCACAATCCGCGATCGAGACGCTCGCGTCGTGCCAGCGGATGCTGTCTCGCTCGATCGTGAAGGCGCCTGGATTCCGCTCCTCGAGTACGCGCTCAATCTGTTCCGGATGCTGCGGCCAGGTCGCACACGACACCGCGGCGAATAGCAGGTTGAGAAAGCCGTGCATCAGGACGACGGCTCCCTCCGTCGTGCCCGTCACTGAAAACTCGTTCCGCACCGGGTGGTGTAATCCCGCCGTCGCTTTGAGCGGCAGGTGCCGTGCCTGACATCCGGCAATCACGCGTGCAAGCTCGCCGGAGGATGGAAAGCGGTCGGCCGTCATCCCTCCAGTGCGCACCTTCGCATAGCATCCCTCGCGGCTCACGGTATCGAGCAGCGTCTCGGTGTCGTCGCCGATCGGCACTTCGATGTATCGTTCCAGGCCTGGATCGACACTCCGTGACACCTGCATCACGTCGGTCACGGACGCCCCAACGGCTTCGACGCTGACGACGGCTACGGACGGCGCGTGGCGGGCGTTGAACCGATCGATGGCGGCGAGATCCTCGACGAGGCTGGCTGTCCGGACGAGTGCGCTGATCGTCCAACTTGGGTTGGCGTCATCGACGCCGGCCGCCGGCAGCACGGTGCTCAGTTGATCGAGCCGCTCGGCAGGGATGATGAGGCGGCCCAGCAGCCACGCCTCCGGCGAGGCCGCATATCGGCGATGGTTCGCGGCGGTGCGGTTCAGGTCGAGTGACGCCGGAGGAAAGAGTCCTGCGTAGTCGATGAAGCCGGTCAGTGCCACACGGAGCGGATGCATGACGACACCAGCGTACAACGGCGACGGGCACAGCGCCCACGGCACACGGCACGGCGCAGCAGCCTCACCGGGAGGTAACGCGATGACGCCGTCGGTCTGGTTGGCGCTCGTCCTGGCGCTCTTTTTCGTAGCCGGCCAGAGTGGACCGGCCGCTCAGACTCGAAAGGCCCCGCCTGCATCCAAGCCGTTTCACACCACACTTGCCGCGGCCGACATGGCCAACAAACAGGCCGTCGTTGAAACCAGCGCTGGAACGTTCGTCATCACACTGTTACCGCAGTCTGCGCCAAATCACGTCGGATACTTTCTCAAACTGGTGAAGGACGGCGCGTACGCGGGGACGACCTTCCATCGTGTGGTGAAGGACGGCATCGCGCAGGGCGGCGACCCTCTTTCCAAGGATCCATCGAAGAAGGCGTTGTACGGGACTGGTGGTCTGGGCGTGCTCGCCGCGGAGTTCAATGCTGAGCCGATGACGGC
>JBKPMA010000335.1:0-6710 GCA_046731935.1 Acidobacteriota bacterium | reverse complement strand
TTACTACACTTGGTGGTTCACCCCGGCCGCGCTGCGCAAATGGTGCGGCTCGTCACGCCGGGACGTCCGGATACCGTCATGAAGCGTACTTTTCAGCCCAATAACCGGCGCCGGCGCCGGACGCACGGCTTCCTCGTGCGCATGAGCACGAAGAACGGCCGCATCGTGTTGAAGCGACGTCGGGCCAAAGGCCGGAAACGCCTGACCGTCTCGTCGCCTCGCTAAGCGCGAGCGGCTCACGCGGTGCCCCTCGCTGCCGGTTTTCCCCCCGGGCGCCGGATCAGGCGCCGCCAGGATTTCCAGCAGGTCTACGATCGTGGGCGGCGCATTTCGAGCCGCCTGATGACCGTCTTCATCCTCGCCCGCGAGGGCGGGGACACGCGGCTGGGAATCGCCGCGACGCGGAAGCTGGGCGGCGCCGTCGTGCGCAATCGCGCCAAGCGGCTCGTGCGCGAGATCTTCCGCCGTCACTCCCATCCGCCCGGGCTCGACATCGTGGTGATCCCGAGAGCGCCGCTGCTCGTCGCGACGTATCAGGATATTGAAACCGAGTATGCGGCCAGTCTCGACCGCCGCGAGCGTCACTCACGAGGGCCCCGATAGGCCGGGCATCGGCGCCCGTGCGGTCCTCCTGCTGCTGCGCGGGTACAAGCTCACGCTGTCGCCGCTGTTCGCCGGATCGTGCCGTTACGCTCCTTCGTGTTCTGACTACATGCGCATTGCCATTCACGAGCATGGGCTGACGATGGGCGTCTGGCTCGGCGTGAAGCGCCTGGCCCGCTGTCATCCCTTTGGTGGAGACGGATACGATCCCGTGCCTCGCCGAACCCGGCTCTAGATCAATTCATGGAAAAACGCGCACTGCTTGCCGCTTCGTTATCGCTGGTAGTCGTCCTCGCGTATCAGTGGTTCTTCCCGGCGCCAAAGCGGCCCGCGACGATCGCACCGGCCGCCACGAGCCAGGCTGCTGCTTCAAACGCCTCCGCCGCGGTGACGCCAGCAAGTCCGGCGCCGGCGGTGTCGACAGCGGCACAGGCGGCGACCGGGTCGGCTCCGCGCGCGGCGCTGCCAGCCTCGGTGACGAGCGACGTCAGACAGCGGACGGTCGTCGTTGAAACGAGCACGGTGATCGCCTCGTTCGACAATCGCGGCGGCGAGATCACGAGCTGGCGGTTGAAGCACTACACGGATCACCAGGGCAACCTCGTCGACATCGTGCCCGCAGGCATCCCGCCGACGGAGTCTCGGCCGTTCGAGTTCAAGGCCGACGATCCCGAGATGACCGCGAGACTCAACCAGGGGTTCTACCGCGTGCGGGCCAACGGCCAGGACGCCGGCGATCGCATCAACGTGACCGAACCAACCCGCGTGACCTTCGAATACAGCGACGCGCAGGGCCTCACGGTCACGAAGATGTTTGCCTTCGAGCGCGACGGCTACGTCCTGAAGTTCAGCTCAGAGGTGCGAGACCGGGGCAACGAGATCAATCCGGTCGTGCTGTGGGGGCCCGGACTCGGCGACACCACCTACATCGTCGGGCAGAAGAGCTCCGGCGGATACGTGCAGCACTCGCAGGCGATCGTCTACGAAGACGGCAAAGTGCATCGGCTCGCGCCGAAGGACGTGGCGTCTGCGCCGAGTCACCAGGGCGCGTTTCCGTTTGCCGGGATCGACGATCACTACTTCATCGCGGCCCTCGTACAGCCTGGCGTGACGCGCGTCCAATACGCGCCGCAGCAGGTCGCGATTCCTGGCACCGGGCAGCAGCGCGAGCTCATGACGTGGAGCACGCTCTTCGCCAAGCCGCCTCGGGACGTGCGGTTCTTCATCGGTCCGAAGGATTTCGACGTGCTCGAAGCCGCGGATCGTCCACTCGTCAAATCGATCTACTTCGGCATCTGGGACTTCCTGGCGGTGCCGCTGCTTCGCGCGCTCAAGTGGATCAACGGGTATGTCGGCAACTACGGCTGGTCGATCGTCCTCCTCACCATCCTGATCAACCTGGTGCTGTTCCCGCTGCGCCACAAGAGCGTGGTGTCGATGCGGAAGATGCAGGAGCTGCAGCCGCAGATCAAAGCGATCCAGGATCGCTACGCGAAGTACAAGACGACCGACCCCGAGAAGAGCAAGATGAACGAAGAGCTGATGGGGCTCTATCGTTCGCGAGGGGTGAATCCGGCCAGCGGCTGCGTGCCGATGGTGCTCACGATGCCGGTGCTCTTCGCGTTCTACTCGCTGCTGTCGGTCGCCATCGAAATGCGCGGCGCGCCGTTCATGCTCTGGATCACCGACCTGTCGGTGCACGATCCGTACTACGTCACGCCG
The DNA here is from genome assembly GCA_046731935.1 of Acidobacteriota bacterium. Lineage (GTDB taxonomy): Bacteria > Acidobacteriota > Vicinamibacteria > Vicinamibacterales > JAENWD01 > CAVUPP01. The sequence goes on along the minus strand of JBKPMA010000335.1, from coordinate 4,385 downwards.
ATCATCATGGCCGCGACAATGCTGTGGCAGCAGCGGATGACACCGGTGGCGGATCCGGCGCAGGCCAAGGTGATGATGCTGACGCCGGTCATGTTCCTCTTCTTCTTCCTCTGGGCACCCAGCGGACTCGTGATCTACTGGACGGTGAGCAATCTGCTCGGCATCGGGCAGCAATATGCGACGAACCAGATCATCGGGCGGCCGGTTGTGAAGCAGGTGCGCCCGCCGGCAGAACGCAAGACGAAGAACGCCGGATCCGGAGCCACCGACAGCGCACGCGACAAGGCGACACAGACACCATGACGACGACCGACGTGAAGACGCAGTTGACGACCTTCCTCGAGAGTGTGACCAACGCGATGGGCGTGCCGCTCAGCGCGGCGGTCAGCGAGGACGACGACGGCTACCGCGTGGATCTCGAGGGCGACGGCGCCGACGCATTGTTGTGGCAGCGCGGCGACGCGCTCAAGGCGCTGCAGCACATCGTCAGCATGGCGTTCCGGAAGCAGCTCGGCGACGACAAACGCGTGGTCGTCGACTGCCAGCACTTCCGCCGCGACAAGGATCGCGAGCTGCACCACATGGCGAAGTTCCTCGCGGAGAAGGCGAGGACGACAGGTGCGCCGCAGGAGATCGGTCCGCTCAACGCGTATGAGCGCCGCATCGTGCACATGGCCGTTGCCGAGGAGCCTGGCTGCAGCTCCGAGAGCATCGGCGACGCGTCAGTGAAGACGGTCATCATCTCGGCGCGCTGAACGGCGCGCCGCGCGGGCTGGCGATGTTTTCGAGAGGCGACACGATCGCAGCCCCCGCCACGCCGACGGGCCGAAGCGCGATTGCGATCGTTCGCGTCAGCGGTCCGGACGCACATCGCCTCGCGCGCGAACTGCTCCAGCGGCGTGAGCCGCTCGAACCCCGCCACGCAACACTCGGCACCATTCACATCACGCGCGCCGGCGAACGGAGCGCGCTCGACGAAGCCGTCGTCACCTTCTTTCCAGCACCACGATCCTTCACAACCGAGGATCTCGTCGAAATCGCCGTGCACGGCAGTCCGGTGCTCGTGGACGCCGTGCTCCGCGAACTGGTGGCGCGTGGCGCCCGGTTAGCCGAGCGCGGAGAATTCACGTTCCGAGCGTTCCTCAACGGCCGGATCGATCTGACGCGCGCCGAAGCGATCGCAGACCTCGTGGATGCGAAGACTCCCGATCAGGCACGCGCGGCGTTCGATCAGGTGGACGGGTCGCTTGCTGGTCCCATTCGCGCGTTGGACGAGCAGCTGCTCGATCTGACGGCACGGCTCGAGGCGTCGCTCGACTTTGCCGAGGAGGGCTATCACTTCATCGATCCCGCGGACGCCCAATCGACCGTGCTCTCGTTGAAAGGGCAGGTGGATGCGCTGCTGACACATGCGGCCGTCGGGCGGCGCATGCGGGAGGGAGTCCGCGTCACGATTGCTGGTCCGACGAACGCCGGTAAATCGAGCATTTTCAACGCATTAGTCGGTTACGACCGCGTCCTGGTCAGCGACACGCCGGGGACGACTCGGGATATAGTCAGTGAGGCAATTGACCTAAACGGAATTCCTGTGGTCCTTGCTGACACGGCGGGGCTCCGCGACGAAGGTGACCTCCTAGAGCGGGAAGGCATGCGAAGGGCCGAATCAATGTCGTCCCGATCGGACGTCGTGCTCGTTGTACTGGACGGCTCGATCGAGCCACCGCCGGGCGCTCTCGACCGTGTGAACGCGCTCGACTCGTCGCAGCGCGTGATCGCCGTGAGCAAGAGCGATCTGGAACAGCGGTGGTGCCCGGACACCTTCGGTCTGTCTCCGGCTATTCGAACATCTGCGCACACAGGAGCAGGAATCGCCGCGTTGAGGGCCGCAATCCTCAACGCGATCGTCGCGGAAGATCGGTCCGAAGAGACGCCACTCGTCTCGAACGCCAGGCACATCGACTTGCTCACCAGGGCTTCGGCCGCACTCGCGCGAGCGTCAACGCTTGCGGGTGATCGCGCACCCGAAGAAGTGCTTCTCCTGGAACTGACCACGGCACGTGCTGCGGTCGAAGAGGTCTCCGGCGTCCGCACGCCCGATGATGTCCTGGCGCATATTTTCGAGCGGTTCTGTATCGGTAAATAGATGCAGCAAAACGACTTCGACGTAATCGTCATCGGAGCGGGCCATGCCGGCGTCGAGGCGGCCTGGGCGGCATCCGCTCAGGGGCTGCGCGTCGGTCTGTGCACGCTGAGCCGCGAGACGGTGGCGTTAATGCCCTGCAATCCCGCGATTGGCGGCACTGCCAAGGGCCACCTGGTTCGCGAAGTCGATGCGCTCGGCGGCGTCATGGGCCGGGCCATCGACGCCACGGGTATTCAGTTCAAGCTGCTCAATCGAAGCCGTGGGCCAGCCGTCTGGTCGCCGCGAGCCCAGGCTGACAAGCGTTTGTACGCCGACTGGGTACGTGCCGCTCTGGACGGCCGCCCTGGCATCACCTGGTTGGTCGCCAAGGCAGGCGCCATTCTCACAAACGCAAACCGCATTGTCGGTCTTGCGTTGGAGGATGGTGCTTCGGTTCGCTGCGAAGCGTTGATCGTGACGACCGGCACATTTCTCAATGGCCTGATTCACGTAGGAGCGGAGACGCGACCGGCGGGACGGGTCGGTGAGCCTCCGTCGATCCAGCTAGCGGAGTCACTCAAGGCGCTTGGGCTTCGGTGGGGACGGCTGAAGACGGGTACTCCACCGCGACTGAGCCGCCGCTCGATTGATTTCGAAAGGGGCGTTCAGACGGGGGCGTTCGTCGAAGAGCTGGGAGACAACACTCCGGTCCCGTTCTCATTCGGTACTGAACGGATCGATCGACCACGCGCCGCCTGTTACCTGCTGCACACGACCGCTCACGTTCACGAGCTCGTGCGATCGCATATCGGCGTTTCGCCCCTCTATAACGGCCAAATCACTGGGATCGGTCCCAGGAACTGTCCGTCGCTCGAAGACAAGGTGATGCGGTTCCCCCAGAGGGAGCGCCACCAGATCTACCTCGAACCCGAGGGACTGTCGGCCGACGAGATCTACGTAAACGGGTTCTCGACCAGCCTGCCTCGAGATGTACAACTCGCGCTGGTACATGCACTTCCAGGTCTCGGAGGAGCCGTCATGCTGCGTCCGGGCTACGCGGTGGAGTACGACTTCATCCAACCGACGGAGCTGAAGGCGACACTCGAGACTAAGCGGATAGAGGGTCTTTTTCTGGCCGGGCAAATCAATGGCACGTCCGGCTACGAAGAAGCGGCCGCTCAGGGGCTGGTGGCGGGCGCGAATGCCGCGAGCCGCGTGCTTGGGCGGGCGCCGCTCCGAATCGAACGTGGCGACGGGTACATTGGCGTGCTCATCGACGACCTCGTGACCAAGGGCTGTCTCGAGCCGTACCGCATGTTCACGTCCCGATCAGAACATCGCCTGCGGCTCCGAATCGACAACGCGGACCTCCGCTTGACACCACTCGGGCGCGCTGCGGGACTCGTCTGCGACGAACATTGGTCCCGATTCGAGGCTCGGTCGGCGCGTTTTGCTGAGAACTGCGAGCGCCTGCGCGCCACGAAAGTGCCGGTGCCGGGCGGGGCGCGGCTCATCGCGTGGGATGCGCTGAAGCGGCCCGATGTCACGCTCGAGTCGCTGATCGCTGGTGGTCATGTCGATCTGTCGCTCGATGCCGTGCATACGTGGCTGGAGCGGGGCAGCCTGGAGACCACCACGCGGTTCGAGGGTTACCTGCGACAGCAGGAGTCGGAACTGCACCGAGCCCGTCGAGCCGAGCGGCGACACATCCCGTCCGCGTTTCCGTACGGCGAGGTGCCCGGCTTGTCGCGCGAAGTCGTCGAGCGCCTTTCGAACACTCGTCCCGAGACGATCGGACAAGCACAGCGGATTCCCGGCATTACACCCGCCGCCATTGCGGTGATCTCGGCCGCACTCGAGCGGTATGCTGGGAACGTCAGCCAAAACGGTTTTCAGGAATCCAGCCCTCAGTGACGACCCGAGAGTTTCGCGAACGCACCAGGCGGCGGGCCAAGCGCGTCGACGTGCGTCTCTCGGACGATCAACTCACCGCGCTCGAAGAATACGTTCGGCTCCTGGCGCGATGGAATCGGAAGATCAATCTCACTGCACTCAGCGTGGCTGAGCCAGACGATGAGGCAATTGATCGGCTGCTGATGGAACCGTTGGTCGCGGCGAAGTATTTGCCAGCACGGCCGTTACGCCTGATAGACGTGGGCTCGGGGTCCGGATCACCGGCGATCCCCCTCCTCATCACCGTTCCAGGGCTTTCCCTTACGATGGTGGAGTCGAAGACCCGCAAGGCTGTGTTTCTCACTGAGGT
>JBKPMA010000334.1:0-12346 GCA_046731935.1 Acidobacteriota bacterium | reverse complement strand
CTCCACGGTACTCCGCTCGACGGCACCACGCTGCTTCACATGGCTGTGGACTATGACGAAGTCGCGATCATCCGCTGGATGCTCGAGCGCGGCGCTGACGTGAACGTCCGTGCTGCCGTCGACGCAGACGGCTTCGGCGGCCACACGGCCTTTTTTGGTTGCGTCGTCTCACAACCGTTCCGGGTGCGCGCACGGCGAGACGATGCGGTGGCGCGGCTGCTACTCGATGCGGGCGCGGACCTCACGGTGCGGGCGTCGCTTCGGAAGGAGCTGCGCTTCGTGGACGACGAGACATTGCACGAGTATCGCAACGTCACGCCACTCGAGTGGGGCGAGCAGTTTCACGATCAAGACTGGGTGAGCACACCGGTCATGGCGCTGCTGCGAGCGCGGGAGTAGCTGTGCGGTCTTCGGTCTTCGGTCTTCAGTCTGCGGTCTGCAGTCGTACCCGAAGACCGTAGACCGTAGACCGACGACTGTCACTATCCCCTCGTCCGCCGCGCCTTCGCGAGCGCTTCGAGGAGAGGCGCTGTCTGATCGAACGAGAGGCAGGCGTCGGTGATGCTCTGGCCGTACACGGCCTGCTGGGCCGGTACGTAATCCTGCCGGCCCTCGACGAGATGGCTCTCGAGCATCACGCCGAAGATCTGGCGCGAACCAGCGGCGACCTGTTCTGCGATGGACCCGGCGACCTGCTGCTGGCGGCGATGATCCTTCTCGCTGTTCCCGTGCGAACAGTCGATCATGACGCGCTGCCGGAGGTTGCGCTTGGCGAGCCTCGTGCAGACTTCGTGCACGTGCTCGGCATCATAGTTGGGACCCGTGCGCTTGCCCCCTCGCAGGATGACGTGGCACGAGTCGTTGCCGCTCGTCTCGAAAATCGCTGACACGCCCTGTTTCGTCACCGACGGAAACAAGTGCGGCGATCGCGCCGACAGCACGGCATCGACCGCGGTCTGGATCGTCCCATCCGTCCCATTCTTGAAGCCGACAGGCATCGACAATCCGGACGCCAGCTCACGATGCACCTGGCTCTCGGTCGTGCGCGCCCCGATCGCGACCCACGACGTCAGGTCCGCGATGAACTGCGGGATCTGCGTGTCGAGGAATTCGGACGCAGTCGGGAGTCCCATGTCGCTGACATCCACCAGCAGCTTCCGCGCAAGGCGCAGGCCCTTGTTGATGTGATAGCTGCCGTCCAGGTCCGGATCGTTGATGAGGCCCTTCCAGCCGACCGACGTCCGCGGCTTCTCGAAATACGTCCGCATCACGATCACGAGGTCGTCCGCGAGCCGATCGGCAACGCTCTTCAGGCGAGTGGCGTACTCGAGTGCGGCGGCAGTGTCGTGTATCGAACACGGACCCACAATCGCGACGAGCCGTGGATCCCTGTCTTCGAGCACGTCCACGATCGCCCGCCGCGTGTTGACGACGATGTTCGACGCGCGCTCGGTGAGCGGAATCTCTTCGAGCAGGATGGCTGGCGGAAGCAGTGGCCGTACTTGCGTGATCCGGAGGTCGTCGGTCCGTTGGAACATTCGGACTAAGATTACCGCACCAGGACGCCCCAGCGCGCCCTGGCGGGTTGGCGTCCACTATCCGTCAGGAGCGAGCCATGCAAGCGTTCCGTCTCACGGCCCCGCAAACCACGCAGCTCTGCACGGTCGCGCAGCCAGAGCCGGGTCCAGGAGAGGTGCTGGTGAAGGTGGGAGCGGCAGGCATCTGCCACTCGGACCTCCATATCATCGACGCGCCCGACGCGCTCGGCCTGCCGACGCCGTTCACGCTCGGACATGAAAACGCAGGCTGGGTCGAAGCGCTCGGTACGGGCGTGTCCGGCCTCGAACGCGGGCAGCCGGTCGCCGTGGTCGGCTTCAACGGCTGCGGCCGTTGCTCGGCTTGCCTGGCTGGACTCGACAACGCGTGCCGCGTCGTGCCCATCGGCGGCATCGGCCTTGGTGCCGACGGCGGTATGGCGGAGTACCTCATCGCACAGGCACGGCAGCTGCTGCCCATCCCCGATCTCGAGATCTCACAGGCAGCACCGCTCACTGACGCAGGTCTCACACCGTATCACGCGATCGCGCAGGTCAGGCAGGCGCTCGTGCCAGGAAGTACGTGCGTCGTGATCGGCGTCGGCGGTCTGGGACACATGGCCGTGCAGATTCTCGCCGCCACGACGGCCACGCGTATCGTCGCGGTGGACCTCAGGGCGGATGCGCTGCGTTTCGCACACGAGCACGGCGCTCACGTCACGCTGCCGTCCAACGCCGATACCGCAAAGCACATTCGCGATCTCGTCGGGCCGATGCCGTGCGGTGCCGACGTGGTGCTGGACTTCGTCGGCGCACCACCCACGGTCGATCTCGCACGCGCCGTCGTCTCTACGGGCGGCCACATTTCGGTCGTAGGTCTCGGCGGCGGCGCGCTGCCCGTCGGATACGGCACGATCCCGTTCGAAGTGACCGTGCACTTGCCATTCTGGGGCACCAGACTGGAACTCGCCGAGGTGATGGCCCTCGCCAGGGCCGGTCGCCTCCGGGCCCAGGTCCAGGAATTCAGTCTGGATCACGCGGCCACCGCGTATGACGCACTGCGTTCTGGCCAGATCCCCGGCCGGGCCGTCGTCGTTCCGGCACGATGACGTCGCCGATCGTCGTCCGCCGCCAGCTGAATCAGCGGCTCGCGCGAACGACGCTCAAAACGCCACTGGAAGTCGTCTCCTGGCTCGGAGCCGTCCAGGCGCAAGACTACCCGGGCGCGCGGTGGGCGCTGGGCCTGCGGGCGGCCGGGCTGACCGATGCCCGCGTGGAGAAGGCCTACGATGACGGTGCGATCCTGCGGACGCACGTGCTGCGCCCGACCTGGCACTTCGTGGCGCCCGCCGACATCCGCTGGATGCTTGCCCTGACGGGGCCGCGCGTCATGGCGCGGATGGCACCCTACAATCGTCAGCTCGAGCTCGACAAGCCGACGTTCGCAAAGAGCCGCAAGGTGCTGGAGCGCACGCTGCGGGACGGCAGGCACCTGACCCGTGCCGAGCTCGCGACCGCACTCGAACGCGGCGGTATCACTGCCAAAGGACCACGCCTCGCCCATCTCGTCATGGACGCCGAGCTCCAGGCCATCATCTGCAGCGGTCCGCGCCGCGCCAGTCAATTTACGTACGCGCTGCTCGAGGAACGTGCGGCCCCCGCAGCGCCGCTCACGCGCGAGGAGGCGCTGGCGGAGCTCGTACGGCGCTACTTCACGAGCCACGGCCCCGCCTCGATCCGCGATTTCGTCTGGTGGTCTGGATTGACGACGGCTGACGCGCGTGCCGGACTCGCGATGCTCGGCACCGATGTCTGCGATGAGCGGAGAGACGACGTCACATGCTGGTCGCTTCGGGCACAGCGGCCAGCCTCGGTGCGCGCGCTCTCACCGGGCGCTCATCTGCTCCCGAACTACGACGAATACCTCATCGCCTATCGAGACCGCGGATTTTCAGTGACGGCGGGTGGCGTGACCTTCGACGACTTCTACGCGCACTTCCTCACGATCAATGGACTGCTGGCTGGCACCTGGCGGCGCGCCGCCGCGAAGGATGCAGTAACAATCACGGTGCGGACGATGAAGCCGCTATCCGCTCCCGCGAAAGCCCTCGTGGCGGGCGCGGCCGAGCGATATGCGACGTTCATGGAGCGCCGGGTGGAGCTGCGCTACTCGAGGAGTTCGTAGTTCGTAGTTCGTAGTGCCCTATCCATCCCTCAACACCACCAACGGATCGACTGACGCTGCGCGCCGGCTTGGCCGGTATGCCGCCACGATCGCCACGGTCACGAGCACGCCGATCGTCGCGACATAGGTGGTGGGATCCAGCGCAGAAACGCCGTAGAGAAAACCGGCGAGCACGCGCGAGAGCGCGAACGTTCCCGCCAATCCGGCCAGGACTCCAGCCAGCGTGAGCCAGACGCCGTTTCGCAGCACCATCAGGACGACGTCCCGGGGCCGCGCGCCCAGAGCGAGCCGCACGCCTATTTCACGGCTCCGCTGCGTCACCATGTATCCCATGACGCCGTAGATGCCGATGGCCGCCAGAATCAGCGCGAGGGCGCCGAACGTCGCGACGAGCGCCGTCTGGAACCGGCGCGGCGCGCCGGACGCAGTCACGAGATCTTCCATCGTGCGGAAGCCGAAGACGGATTGCTGTGGATCGATCGCGCGTACCTGCGCGCGGATTCCGTTCACGTACTCGGTCGGATTGCCCGTCGTCCGCACCACAAGTGTGATGAATGGGACCGGTGCCTGAGCGAATGGCAGATACACCTCGGCCTTCTGAGGCTCTTCCAGACCGAAATGACGTGTGCTCTGAACCACGCCGACGATCTGGCGCCACACGGGCCTGCCGTCCGCGCCCCACTCGGTCGCCAACCGTCGGCCGAGCGGATGCCCGTCGGGCCAATAGCGCCGAACCGCCAAGTCGCTCACGATCGCGACCGGCGCACCCGTAGGACCATCGCGCTGGTCGAACAACCGTCCCGAGAGCAGCCGAATGCCCATCGTGTCGAAATAGGCTGGCGAGACGTGCGGACGGTTGGCGTGCGGCGACGGAAGTCCGGGACTCGAGTCCGGCCGCCCCTCGACCGCAAATCCACCCTGATCGTTGATCCCCGTCATCGGAATGGTGTGACTGACGGCTGCGGACGCCACGCCCGGCAGTGTCTCCACTCGGCGAAGCAACTCGTCGACAAACCGGATCTGTTGTGCCGGTTGGCCGTATCGCGCGGGAGGGAATCCGATGAACGCGGTCAGGACATGCGGCGCTCGAAATCCGAGGTCGAGGCCGGCGACGCGCAAGAAACTCCTGACGAGCAATCCAGCGCCGACGAGCAGCATGAGCGCCAGCGCAACCTGACCTGCGACGAGGACCTGCCGGATGCGGCTGGCTCCCCCTGACACACGAGCGCCGTCCTTGAGAGCGTCGGGCACGTCCACGCGCGAGCCGAAGCGAGCCGGTACGAGGCCGAACAGCAGTCCCGCTGCCAGCGATACGGCCAGCATGACCAGGAGGACCTGCGGATCGAGCGAGGACTGTTCGAGCCGCGGAATGGTGTCGGGCGCGAGCGCGACCAGGATGCGGATTCCGGCGAACGCCGTTGCGAGGCCCACGAGCGCTCCGCCGCCGGCGAGCACGAGACTCTCGGTCAACACCTGGCGGACGAGCCGACCCGGACTCGCGCCCAATGCCTGGCGCATCGCCATCTCACGGCGACGCGCTTCTGAACGGACGAGCAGCAAATTGGCGATATTGACGCACGTGAGCAGCAGCACGAATCCGACCGTGGCGAGCAACAACAGGAGGGCCGGACGCGCGGCCCCAGCGACGTGCTGCTTGAGCGGCTCGACCGCGACGCCGAAGTCTTTGTTGGTGTCCGGATACTGACGGGCGAGGCGATTGCCTATCGTTGCCATCGACGCCCGGGCGCGGTCGAGCGTGACGCCTGGACCAAGTCGCGCCACGACCCAGAAGTTGTGGCTCCCGCGATCCTCGAGGTCAGAGGAGGGGCGGATCGGGATCCATGCCTCGGCGACCATCTGTCCAGCACCGGGGATGGACATCGGGAACCGGAACGATGCGGGCATCACACCCACGATGGTGTGTGCGACATCGTCAATCATGATGCTCCGCCCGATGACGGCGGGATCGCCATGGAAATGCCGCTGCCAGAGCGCATGTCCGATGACGGCGACGCGGGGGGATCCTGGCCGATCCTCACCGGCCGCGAACGTTCGACCAACCGCCGGAGCGACGCCGAGCAGCTCGAACAAGCGATCGGTGACTTCGAGTCCGAGTACGGTTTCCGCCGGATCCGTCCCGGTCAACGTCAGAAGACCAAACCGATAGGCGGACATGTGCTCGATCTCGTGGCTCGATGCCCGCCAGTCACGGAAGCTTGGATACGTCGCCCAGTCGGATTCGCCGCCCTCTCGCGGACCCGTTTCGAAGATTTGTACGAGCCGATCGGGCTCCGCGTAGTCGAGTGGCCGCAGCACGACCGCTCGGACCAGACTGAACACAGACGAGGCCACGCCGATCCCGAGTCCGAGCGTCAGGATCACCGCGAGCGTGAAGCCGGGCATCGACGCGAGTACGTGGAGCGCGTACCTGACGTCGCGGCGCAGATCCTCGAGCCACACGAACGAACGCGCGTCGCGCTGTGCGTCTTTGGCCGATTCGATGCCGACGAATGCTCGCGCGGCCGCTGCGCGCGCGGCGTCGGGTGTGGCACCACGCCTCACGAGATCTTCCTCGACGAGCGCCCGATGCGCCTCGACCTCGCGGCTCAGTTCCGTTTCTGCGCGATCCGACCCGAAGAACGCGGCAAGACGCCGGACGAAACGCCTGAGACCACCCATCGTCAGCCTTCGTTCAGCAGGAGCTTGTCCACGAGGCCCGCGAGCCGCCGCCAGCGCTCGGTTTCCTTCTCGAGCGCGCGGAGCCCTGGGCGCGTGATCGCGTAGTACTTCGCGTCCCGGTTGCTCTCGGTCTTCTGCCAGGTGCCCTTGATCCAGCCCTTCTGATCGAGACGGACCAGTGCGGGATAGAGCGTTCCCTGATTGAGGGTGAGCGGATGGTCGGCCACTTGTGCGAGCCGCGCGGCAAGGCCATACGCGTGCTGCGGCCCCATCGACGCCAGTGCCCGGAGGACGATGAGGTCGAGCGTGCCCTGCAGCAGCTCGACGCGTTCTTCACTAGACATACAAGTGCACTCTAGCGGCTGCTCCACTAGGCTGTCAAGTGCACTGCGTGAGCGTATGTCCGTAGACCGCAGACTGAAGACTGAAGACCGTGTGTCCGTAGACCGCAGCGTACGTAGCCCGTAGCCTGCAGCCTGTAGCCTGTCGTACGGTCACCTCGGCGGCTCCAACTCCTGCGCGATGAACCAGAACGCCAGCGGCCCGGCGGTGATGAGACCTGCCGCCAGGAGGAATGCGGGCACGTAGGATCCGGTCTGCGCGATCAGGAAGCCCGTGATGAGCGGCGAGATGATGCCCGCGAGATTTCCGATGAAGTTGTAGATCCCGGTCCAGAGTCCGATCGCGGAGGAGGGCGCAGAGCTCTGCAACGCGACCAGCAGATTCCCCGTCGCGAGGCCGACGAGGCATCCGCCGATGATGAAGGCGACCGCGGCGGCGGGCGTCTGTGCCCAGGCGGCAGGAATGAGGAGCAGCCCCGTCATGAATGCGATGGTGACGACGGTCTTCCGCGCGCGGCTCTGTGTCCAGCCGCGGACGACGAGCCGATCGGCCAGCCAGCCGCCTATTGGTTCGCTCATCCCAAACACCAGATACGGCAGCGCCGCGTAGATCCCGGCGCGCATCATCGTCAGACCACGCGCCGTGACCAGATAGTCTGGCAGCCAGTTGACGAGGAAGTACCAGTAGTAGTCGAAGCAAAAGAACGTGAGGCAGACGCCGACCAGGTTGCGATTCGTGACGAGCTCTACGAGTGCGCGGCCGAAGCCTCCGGACGTGGACCCCGTGCGCGGATTCGGTTCTCTCAGGCCCTTCGGCGTCAGAAGAAACCACGGAGCGAGCCAGACGAGCGCGCTGAAGCCGACGACCATGAACGTCTGGCGCCAGCCGAGATGGACGAGCATCAACGGCACCAGCACGCCTTCCATCACGAGGCCGGTACGCGTACCCGCGTCGAACAATCCCGCAGGCAGTCCGCGCTCGTGCGGCCTGAAGAGCAGGCTCACGATCTTCGATCCACCCGGCAGATAGATCGACTCGCCAATCCCGAGCAGCACGCGAAAGACGATGAGAGATCCGAGGCCAGCGGCCAGTCCCATCAGCCCCTGCGACAGCGACCAGAGCGCGAACGCGGCGCCGTACAGCCAGCGCAGATTCACGCGATCGGCAACGATGCCCATCGGAATCTGCATGAAGGTGTACGACCAGAAAAAGGCCGAGAGCAAAACGCCCTTGGCCTCGGGGCCGAGGTGCATCTCCTTCGACAGCAGCGGCAGCGCGAAGGAGATCGTCGCGCGATCGAAGTAGTTGATGAGGGATGCGGTGAACAGGAGCCCGACGATGGTCCAGCGCCCGCGGTTGGACATCGGAAGCGCGGGGGCCGCTGAATCTGGTGGAGCGCCTGAGGCGCGGGACTCGATCATGGCTCGGCAGCTGCGGCGCGCCGCGCAACCTTACCAGAGCCTGGCCGATCCGCCTACCGCCGTGTGCGAGCCGGCGTCCGTCTTGCCTTCGCGGTGCGCGTCGAGGTCTTGCGCGTCTTCGGCGGCGGCGCCTCCACCGCGTGCTGCCACGCGAGCAGCAGTGCGCCACGCACCGTCGCCGCGTCTGCCAGGGCGAGCTTGACGTTGGTACATCCGGAGCGCCCCCACGCACCCGACGACGGCACGAACATCGCGGGATGACTGCGGAGCAACGCGCGCTGCTCGTCCGGCAGCAGCTTCACCATGCCCAACGTTTCCCCGGTGTGAAGCGTGGCGAAGATGCGCCCGTTCGCGCGGAAGTCGGGATGCCCCATGTGCGACGACTCGGCCGTCCCTTCGAACGCCAGTACGAGTTCGCGAAAGTCCTGAGCGGTCATCTGGGTTTCCGGTCACGGCGCAAGGCACACGGCGCACGGCCTGAAGCCAGACGCCTGCAGCCCGTAGCCCGTAGTCCGTAGCCGACAGAATTCAGATCCTGAGGAAAATCTTCCGCCGGTACATCCAGTAGAGGATCGACCAGAACACCAGCAGGATCGCCGCGCCGCGGAGCACCGGCTCGAATGGCTCGCCGAAGATCAGGAACGGGGCGTGACCAAGGTGGCGCACCAGTGCGCCAGAGATGAAGCCCTCCATCGTCCAGCTCATGACGTAGATCGCAATCGAGTTGGCGCCGATGACGAACAGCGGGAACGCCCACTTCTTCCAGCCTTTGACTTCCACCAGCGCGTAGAAGAACGCGAGGATCAACAGAATCAGCCCGCCGCTGTACAGCGTGTACGACGACGTCCAGACGCGCTTGACGATCGGGCAGATGTGCAGCCACTGGAGGATCAGTCCCGCGAGCGTCAGCGCGACGCCCGCCACCATCAGGCCCCGCAGCTTTTCTTCCTTCGAGCGCGTAGTCAGCTTCAACCACTCGCCCGACCACACCCCGAGCATCATCGTCGCCAGTGTCGGGATGAAGCTGAGCGTGGACCAGCCGCCCTCGTTGTACAGAAACGGCGACTCCCGCGGGAACAGATTCAGGAACCACGTGTCGAACGCCCACGAGAGATTCGAGTTCTTGTTGAAGTGCGAGAGGAAGCCCGTGTAGAGGTGCGGCCAGTTCGCCGGCACGCCGACGCTCGGATAGTCGAAGTTGGGCCCTGGCGCGGGATACATCACGAAGGCCGTCCAGAACGCGACCAGAATCCCTACGAAGATCGCGATCTGTCCGCGCAGCGGTACGAAGCAAATGAGGAACAGGAACGTGTACCCCATGCCGATCTGCGTCAGCGTGTCTTCGAACGTCCAATAGGTCATCGGACGCTGCATCGACCGCAGGAAGATGCCGATCAGCATCAGGACAATGCTGCGGCGGATGGCATGGCCCAGCATCGTGCCAAAGCTCTCACCCGCCTTCTGACGTGCGGCAATCGAAAAGGGCAGCGACGCGCCGGCGAGGAATGAGAAGGCCGGCTGGATGAGGTCGTGCAGCGAGCAGCCCTGCCACGGCACGTGCGTGGTGTTGAAGGCGACGATCGACCAGAACGTGCTGTCGGGGAATGCTGCGTGCAGCGTCCACAGGTGCATCGCCTCGGCGAGCATCAGGAACATCACGAAGCCGCGGAACGCATCGATGGATTCCACGCGGTTTCGGAGCCCCAGGCGTGCGGCTGGCGCCGGTGGAGCGGGCGCGTGTGGGGAGGCGGCGACCGGGACGGCGGCGGGAGCGACCTCGGCCGGGGCAAGTGTGCTCATAGACGCGGATTCTACTGCACACGGTTCCGGGGTTCTAAGGGGTCCTCCGGCGATGCTTCCCATTGACGATCTATGGGAAGCCGGCGTATGCTCCTCCCATAGAACGTCTTTGGGAGAAACGCCACATGGGAAAGTCCGACACGCCCACACTGTTGCAGGGCACCCTCGATCTGCTGATCCTGCACGCGCTGCAGCGCGGAGCCATGCACGGCTACGCCATCGCGCAGACAATTCATCTCCTGTCCGATGAGGTGCTGAGAGTCGAAGAGGGCTCGCTCTATCCAGCCCTCCATCGTCTGGAGCTCGATGGGGCCGTTAAGGCGGAGTGGGGCGTGTCAGACAACAACCGTCGCGCGAAGTACTACGAGATCACCCGCCAGGGCCGCAAGCTCCTGTCCGCTCAACACGACACCTGGGGCCGGCTCTCCGCCGCCGTCCAGCGCGTACTCGCGAGCTGACGCCATGCGCCGCCTTCTGCTCAAGCTTCGCCGCCGCCGCAACCTGCACGACGACCTTGCCGACGAGCTCGCGTTTCACCAGGACGAAGCGCGCCGGCACGGCACTCCGATCCCTCTCGGTTCGACAGTTCGAATCACCGAGACCAGTCTGGACCTCTGGCGGTTCGCCTGGATCGAGAACCTCTGGCGGGACGTGGTGTATGCCGCCAAGGGGCTGACGCACAGTCCGACACTGGTGGCGAGCGCCATGCTGTCACTCGGTCTCGGCATCGGCGTCAACGCTGCGATGTTCTCGCTCGCGTCAGGCTTGCTCTTCAGCCACCCGAGCGTGCACGACGCCGACACGCTCGTTGGGGTGCAACTCGGGGGTAACAGCCACGTCGAACGGCGAATCTATGACTTCGTGCGGGATGCCGGCATCTTCCGTGACATGGTGGGCGAGAACGAAGAGACGCTGGCGAACTACGACAACGGGGTTGTGACGCGACCCGTCTTTGCGCTGGCCGCGACCAAGAACTACTTCACGACCCTTGGCATCCCGGTCGCGCTCGGACGCGGCTTCGAGCCTCGAGACCCCGACGAGGTCGTGGTCCTCGGCTACGAGTTCTGGCGCAAAGAGTTCAACGGCGATCCGACGGTCGTCAATCGAACGATTCGGCTCGAGGGAAAGCCGTATGCGATCGTCGGCGTGCTGCCAGCGGCGCATCGAACGCTTGTCGGCTTCGGTTTCGCGCCGGATGTCTATATCCCCGCCTATCTGCGGGAAACGATCCTTGCGATCACCGGGCGGCTGCAGTCCGGCGACTCACTGACCGTCGCACGCCAGCGGGTGAAGGCGATTTCGGAACGCATCGACGCGACGTTTCCGTCCGAGTTCAAGTACGCCCGCACGATCAGCGTCGAGCCCGTCGGCGCACCCGCGGTCCTTCGCGGCCAGCTCGTGACGATCAGCTTGTTCTTCGCGCTGCTGCTTGGTGTGGTCGGGCTGGTCCTGCTCATGGCGTGCGTCAACGTCGCGGGTCTGCTGCTCGCACGCGCCTCGACGCGCCGCCGCGAGATGGCCATCAGGCTGGCGATCGGCGCCAGTCGCGGGCGCTTGCTGCAGCAGCTCCTGGTCGAGAGCGCGCTGCTCGCGGTGCTCGGCGCGATCGTCGCCCTGCTGCTCGCCGCACTCGCGGGCATCCTCGTCGAGCGACTGGAGCTGCCAGTACCCGTACCCATCCGGCTCCACATCGATCTCGACTGGCGTGTCGGACTCTACGCCGCGATTGTCACGACGATTGCGGCGCTCGCGACCGGACTGCTGCCGGCGTGGCAGACGGTCAGAGACGCGATTGCACCGAGCCTCCGGCGGGAACGGAAGTACCGCATGCGTCGTCTGCTCGTCGTCGGACAGGTGGCGACTTCTGTGGTGGTACTGGCGACGTCTGGTCTGTTCGTCCGCAACCTGCTTGCGGCCCATGCCGTGAGCCCGGGGTTCGACGTTACCCGCACATTGCGCGCGACAGTGAACCTCCCGACGGCAGCCTACGGCTCATCTGCATCGATCGA
Source organism: Acidobacteriota bacterium (assembly GCA_046731935.1). GTDB lineage: Bacteria > Acidobacteriota > Vicinamibacteria > Vicinamibacterales > JAENWD01 > CAVUPP01. The sequence continues at coordinate 375 of JBKPMA010000334.1, read as the reverse complement.
CGCGTTCGTGGATCGCGCTCTTGCGGCTGCCAGGGCAGTGCCCGGCATCGACGCCGCGGCGGCGGCGCGGACTCTGCCCTTCAACAGCAACACTCACTTGGGCATGCCAGTCACATTCGACACCGGCGAACAGGTCGAGATGAGGTTCGCGTGGAATGCGGTCACCGCCGATTTCTTCCGGGCGCTCGACATCCCCATCGTCGAGGGGCGTTCTTTCACAGACGAGGATCGGACTGGGGAGCGTCCAGTGATTGTCAACCGGGCGTTCGTCAGCCGGTACCTCGCGAACCGTCGGCCGCTGGGCATGGTGCTCCAGTGGGGTCCGCCGGAAGATCGCGTCCATCGGATCGTAGGCATCGTCGGCAACACCAAGAC
>JBKPMA010000333.1:0-3800 GCA_046731935.1 Acidobacteriota bacterium | reverse complement strand
CGTCTGTCCTTCGTCGTACCTCACATGGCTGCGCTCGGCTTTGAAGCGCAGCGCCGTTCGGCTGGACAGCCGCACGTCGGTCCCGGCACGGATCGCATCGGTCTCGTAGCGCGCCCGGGCGTCGATCTCGACGCTGGCGCGCCGGGTGGTGTTGTCGTAGGAGCCTTCCAGAAACGGCGTGAACCGATCGAGCAAGACCTCATAGCGGCCGTCGTTGACCGTGCCGAACGCGCGCTCCTCGGAGTACGTCTTGAAATAGTCGTACTGCAGCGTCGAGCGCAGGTTCAGACGCGACTTCCCGAACCGCGTCCACAGCTCCACGGCCGGTCCGAAGCTCGCCACGAAGTCTTGTTTCGGCTCCGACTCGTCGTTGAACACGTTCGTATCCACCCCAACGTTCCGCACTTCCAGGGTCGGCGTGAACCAGATCGGACCGAAGCGGTACCGCGCGCTCTCTTCAGGATTCGACGGCGGCTCTTGCTGCTGGGCGCGTGCGTCGCGCGGACCAGCCCACGCCATCGCCGCGAAAAGCACTATGACCACCAATCGACGCACGAATGGCACAGCCCTCCACAACACACACAATCTGAGTGGGATTCGGCGGGCGCCTCGACCGAACGGCGGGCGCCGGCTTCAAGAGACGTTGTCTGGTCCGCGGACCGGACCGGCGCGGACCGGACCGGCACAGTGCGCTACTGAGCCGCGCTGGCAGGACCGCCCGCCGCAACCACGCCAGCGGTAATCCCGGCCGCGGCAGCCGCAGCCACCAGCAGCCAGGCGCCAACCGGCGCATTGTTGCAGACGATGCCGATCTTGTCCTTACCAAACGCGATGTCGTCCTTGCCAAACGGCTGCGACGCGTCGGTGCTCGACTTCAACTCGTACGGGCCAGCGCTGCAAATCACTTTGTTCTGGCCGACCTTCGTGAGCTCGACCATTAACTTGCCGGACGACAAACCGTCCAGTTTGAAGTTGCCCTGGGCATCGAGAACGGTCGTGGCCGCGACGGTGCCGTCGGCGAGGTTGCGCGCGCGCACCGCGTAGTCTGAATAGGGCTGCTTGGCTTCGGCTCTGGCATCCCCTGAGAGGAAACCGCGCCCCTGTCCCGCGGCATGGATCGGGCCGAGCGCGACGCTTCCGACGAGGGCTAACACCAATCCAGCCTTGAGGCTGCGCATACGTCTCATCTTTCTCCCGGCTCCTGGAAGCCGGCTCGGGGGGTTGCCGTCCAGGTAGGATGAACTGATCCATGGCAATCGGTCAATAGCACTTGCACGACACAATCGCTCCAACACCTCAACAATACTTACACTTACGCCTACCGACCCCGCTCCTCGCGACCCTGTCGCACCACGCTCAACTGCCGGAGCTTTCGATACAGATTCGTCCGCTGGATGCCAAGCGCGGCCGCAGCTTCCCCCATGCGCCCGTGATGCTGCCGGACCACCGAGGCGATGTAGTCACGCTCAAACCGCAGCCGAGCATCCCGGAGCGTCGTGGCACTGGTCGACGCGATCTCGCTTCCGTCCAGCCGGACTTGTGCGAGCACGTCCTCCAGCCGGATCGAGCCGTGGGGTGTGAGCAGAACCAGCCGTTCCAACACAGCGTGCAGCTCGGGCGCATTCCCGCCCCACGGCAGCGCCGCCAACAGTGTCAGCGCCGAGCGCGTCAGCGTCTTTATCGGCGTGTTGTTCGTCCGGCAGATCTCTTTCAGAAAGAAATTTGCAAGGAATGGCACGTCCTCGCGCCGCTGCCGGAGCGGAGGCAGCTCGATCCGGACGAGCGACAGGCGCTCGTACAGGTCCCGTCGAAGCCGCCCGTCTTCCACCGACGCTTCGAAGCCTGGTTCCACCGCCGCGATCGTACGGATGTCGAGCTCCACGCGTTCACGCTCGTGGAGGATGACCGCTTCGCGATCGCGAAGGATGCGCGCCAGCTTCGTCTGCACGCGCATCGGCATTTCGGTGAGGTGCATCAGGTAGAGCGTGCCGCCGGAAGCAGCGTAGAGCTTTGATTGACGCGTGACGCGCTCGACGCTGCGCCGCTCGTCGTTGCCGTCGCTTCTGCGCTGGCTGACCATGCCGAACAACTCGTGTTCGAGCTCCTGCGGCGAGAGGCTGGAACAGTCCACCGTCAGGAACGGCGCGTCGGGCCGCCGGCTGTGACCATGGAGCGCGCGCGCGAGCATCTCGCGGCCGGTGCCACGCTCGCCGTAGAGCAGCACGGCGCAGCGGCTTGGCGCCACGCGCGGCAGCAGCTCGACGATCTTCTTCATGCCGGCTGACGTGCCGAAGATCCCGTACGGCGCGATCTCCACACGCTCCAGCGGCACCGGCTCGCTCGACAGGTCCACGAGATCCTGCGCGTTCGAGATCACGGCGCTGAGATCCCACGGCACGATCGGCGCGGGCAGGACATCGAACACGCCGGCGCGGAATGCGTCGAGTGTGGTCTCGGGACGCGCGGGATCCACGACACCAATCAAGATCGCCGAGGGCCGGTCTGCGCGGATCGCGCGCGCTAGGCGCAGCGCTTCCGGTCCACGCGTGCAATCGAGCAGACACGCAGCAACCGGCCGATCGCCCAGTTCCGCCAGTGCGGCGGTGGCGGTGGTCACACGGCGCAGCACGAGCCCGATACCAGACACGACGACGTCGAGCTCCGCGGCAGTGTCGTCCGCGCCGACCCAGACAACTGTTGATCCCATCGCGGAGGCGCGAACGTGTCTGATTGGCGGCGGCGGCAGTGCCGGTGCGACCTGACTCATCGCAGTCGTGAACCTATCGCGGGGCCTTGGCTGGAGCCGGCTGGAACTGACCGCTCCCATCCGCGTCGATCTCGAGACGTGGCTCGCTGCCGCCGGCGTCGTAGACGAGTCGCCGGTCTGGCCGTCCTCGACCCTGGGTGTCGAGGGCAACCGTGGAGAGGGCTCCATCCCGCCAGGTCTCCCATTTGTCGATGCGGCCGTCGCCATCGGTGTCTTCCTCGTCGCGCGAGCGCGCGCCGTTTTCGTAGTATTCCCAGCGCGTCACTTTGCCGTCCGGCCGGGAAGAAATTTCGATCTTGGTCAGCACACCCGCGCCAGGTACGGCAGACGACGTCTCGCGTTGAGCGCCTGCCGCAGTCGGCGCGTAATACTCGATGCGATCGACAACACCGTCGTAGTTCGAGTCGAACTCGGCTCGCACCACCGTGGTGCCGTCCATGTAGGCCCACGCATCAACCTTGCCGTCTCCATTTCTGTCGTACGTGATGCGCTCCAGGCGACCCGTGGACGTGTTGTAGGTGGGCTTGATGCGGTCGGTCCCGGCCGGCGGAGGCGACTGCGCGCCGCAGCCGACCGACACGAAAGTCAGGAAAACAGCGGTAACGGCAAACGGCAATTTTCTGGGCATTTTTCTCGTGATCGCTGCGGCTGGTCGGTAGAGCTTCGCCCTGTCACTCACAGGCACCGAACGTCAGTCGGCACCAGTCGAGAGCCTGTAAGCGCAGGGCTGAGCGGAAACGCGACGCGATCTTCGAGCCCGCCGGAGGTCGTGTCAAGACGAATACCCCGGTGTGACGCCAGGGATACAAGTCCCGGCTCGACCAGAATTTCGGCTCCTTGGCGTGTGACACTGTAGAGGTTAGAAAAAGACGAAAATCGGGCCTGGAATTGACGTTTTTTGGCGGTTACCAGAATTGCGCAGCCATCGTGTGGTCCGCCTCGCAACCGGCGTATCAGAGGCGACACCTAATCGCGTGCAACCAGCCCGACCAGACCGGATCAAGCGGCTATACTCGAGCCAGTCCTTGCCTCT
>JBKPMA010000332.1:0-5251 GCA_046731935.1 Acidobacteriota bacterium | reverse complement strand
CCGCCACACCGCTGAACCGTGGTGTGCCGCGGAGGACGCGAGCCGCGAGCCGAACGTCGTGCAGCCATCCCGCGACGCCCGGCATCGGATTCAGACCGGCTCGTTTCCAGCCGCGGTCAACGGACTCACTTCGTTGAGATTGTGCTTGGCCGGGATCGATTTCGGCCCCTCGTAGGTCGCGATCATCTCGGCCATCATCTTCTTGCCGATCTCGATCCCTTCTTCGACGAGTGACAGGTCGATTGTCGCCGTCGAGCGCTCACGTGCGAGCTCCTCGATCCGTTCCTGCGTCTTGTTGCGCATGAAGCCGGCCGGAACCCGGAGGACGCGCTGTGCGGCGTCGGCGGTCCACTCGAACGTCGAGATCAAGGGATTCTTCCGCTCGTCGCGCGCAATGAGCTTCGCCTCGCCGGTTGGGGCAGACGCAGTCGCTGGGGTGCGCGCTTCCGCTGGTGCGTCGGCGAGGCTGGCGCGCTTCGCGTCGGACGCGCCGACAGAGATCTCGAGCGGCGCGCCAGTCTCTTCTTCGATGACCTGACGGGCGAACTCGAGCGTGATCGCGTCGAGTCTCATCATGCGCGCGCGCTTTTCGACGCGCGCCTTGACGCGACGCCGCTGATACGCGTTCTTCATAGTCCAGAGGCCCTTCCGCGCGTCCTCCGACCATCGCAGCTTGCGCCCGTCATAGGTCGTCTCTTCTTCGAGACCGCCTTCGACCTCCGCGATACGCTCGATCATCTCGTGGGAGATCACGTCGAAATCCGTCGCGCCGCAGACCGTGCACTTGACCGGGTCGGTCTGCGTGGCGGCCACGCCGCACGATCGGCACATCGATACCGGACCCGACTTGGCCCGCTCCAAGGCCACGGCTTCGGCCAGGGCCTTCGTCGCATCAGACGCGCGCTTCGGCATGAAGCGATCCATCGCTTCGTCGATGACCGCACTCGTGATGACCGAATGGCCCTTCTCGAGTGCCAGACGCAGCACGCCGGTTCGTGCGATGCCCTTGACCTGATCGGGCACGTGCTTCATGCGGGCTTCGGCCTCAGGCGTCCAGCGCACCGTCTCTTCAGCGCGGACGTCGAGGCGTGGCACCTCCAGGCGCGTAGAGAGCAGGACGTCGCATGGGGCCGCGCGGAGCACGTTTTCGGCATTGCTGCCCAGTCCCGACTCCTCCTTCGGGCTGTGCACGCCGATCCGGCCCATCACGATGAGCCATGGATTCGTCTTACGCGCGTGGTCAAGGATCTTCTGGAACGGCTTGCCGTCGAGGAGCGTCTTCTTGATCGCGACGCCGGCTTCGCTCGCCATCCGCTCGCTCACTTCGAGATGCGACTGGTAGATCTGCGCGAGGCCCGTGTCGATGATCTCTTCGTGCAGCTGGTTCTGTTCCTCGAAGCGGAACACCTTTGCCGCCTGCTCCGTGAGGACGTTCACGATGCCGTTGAACACCGAGTAGTGCAGGTACGGGTCGTAGACGGCAATCGCTTCGACCTTTTTGCCAAAGGTCTGGGCGAGCTCGACCGCGGTCATCAACGCGCCGAACGATTGCGGACTGCCGTCCACGCCCACGAGAATCGTGTCGCGATCGGCCTCTCCCGCCTCTGGAACGTGCTTCACCACCCAGACATCGCGATCCGACTGCCGCGCCACGCGCTCGCACACCGATCCGATCACACTGTCGCGCGCGCGGCCGATGCCCAGCGCGCCCATCACGACCAGATCGTGCGGCGATCCGGCAAGATCCTTGAGGATCTCGGTGTGGTGCTTGCCATCCATCATGCGCGGCTCGAAGTCGAGACCGGATGCGCCGCAGAGACGCGACATGCCATCGAGATAGCTGTCGGAAATGAGCTTGAGGCCCATCGTGATCAGGCTGTCGTGAATCTTCCGCTGGCGCTCCAGCTCCACTTCGTCGATGTATTCCTCGGGCAGCGTGTACTCCATCTGCCGGAAGCGGTAGTCGTGCAGCTTCGCCGCGTAGACGTGGCACCCGACCAGCTTCGCGGAATAGGCCTTGCCCAGCGCCACGGCGTTCGAGACCGCGCGATTCGAGTGATCTGAATTATCGACAGGCACGTAAATGCTCTTGTACATCGAATGCTCCGATGGCCTAGGAGGCTCTTGACGACCCTCCGCTGTCAAGCTCCAGCGCGCAGTGCGCGGTGGCGCCGGCGAACCAAACCGATCACGATCAGCTCGAAGACGAGGATGAAGACCGCCGTCCGCAGCATGGGGCCAGCCGCCGACGGGACCACCTCCGGCTCCATGTACAACGAGTACCAGAGCGAAAGACCCCGCCGATTGCCGCGCTCGCGTGAGAACCCGTCCCAGACCGAAAACGCGACGGGCAGGAATTGTCCCTGAGTAAACGCGGCGCCCGACCCCGGCCGAAGCGGGCGCTTGAAAATGACCGACCACTCGCCCTCGTGGTAGCTCGCGACGCCCGTCAGATCGCCGGTGTCATTGGCCGCGATGTCTGCGCTGCCCTTGCCGGTGAACTGCTGCGGCTCGGAGCGGGCGAGGTCGAAGAACCAGAGATCCACGGAGTTCTGTGAGTCGCCGAAGATGAAGTACGGCTTTCGCGCGCCGGCAGGCACCTGCGACGGAATCTGCACCGCGACGGCGTCCGAGAACTCCGAGGCGGGCACCGCCGGGCCTTCCGCTTCCTCGAACGGGTTCGCCGCTTGACCAGCGGGCGCCTGCTTCACCTCTGCGTCACCGAACGGATTGTCGCCGCCTGCTGCCGCGCCGCCGGCCTCGCCGCCGGTTCCAGCCGCGGCCGGCTCTTCTTCTTCCTCCATCGGCACGGGAAGCGACAGGCCGTTCTTGCCGGTCTTCTGCGCACTCATGTCGTGCCAGCGCACCAGCAGCGCGATGGAATCCTCGTCGTAGATGGCCTGCACCAGGACGCTCGTCGCGGGCGGATGGAACTCGCGGCCTGGCTCCATGATCTGTCCGACGATGGGGAAGCGCGCCACCGGCGCAGAGGCGAAGCTCGACGCACCTTTGGTGACATCGATCGCGTCCTGCACGTGCTTGACGACGACGAGGTTCGTGTAGCCGGGTCCATTCGGACCGCCCAGCGAGAGGATGTAGTCGGTGATCGCCCAGCGCTGTTCGGGCGTGAGCGAGTCGGCGAACGCCGGCATCGGCGTTCCGTTGAACCCGGTGCTCATCGTCCTGAAGATGTCCTCACGCGTCGAGCCACCCCGGAACGTCCAGCTCTGAGAGAGATCGGCCGCGCGGATCGGATGTTCCCAGTCGTCCTTCAGTGTGGGCGCCGACGGTCCGTCGCCGCGGCCGAGTGCACCGTGGCATCGCACGCAGCCGGTGTCCGTGAACAGCTTCTTGCCCTGCTCGATCGACTCCTTCGACGAATTCGGGGCGCTCGGGAGTGACACCGGCTTCGGCGTCTTGCCCGCGTCGGAGAAGTCGGCAGAGAACGTCGTAATGAAGTATGCGAGGTCCGAGACTTCCTGGTCGGTGAGTGTCGGCCAGGCGGGCATCGTCGTGTACGGCATGCCGCGGCGGATGATGTTGATGAGATCCTGATGGGTGGGGAGCGATCCGTTTGGAGTCGTCCGCACTTTGAACTTGCCGGTCGTGAAGTTGCGCGGCCGGGGGCGAAGATGCGGAGCGGCGTAGCCCTCGCCGTCGCCCTTTTCGCCGTGGCACTGCGAACAGTATTTGAGGTAGAGCGCTTTGCCCGACTGTCGCTGGGCATCGGTACCGACGTCCTGGGCCGAAGCGGGCGGACCCGTCAGGACCGCACACACGGCGAGCAGCACGCCCGACCAGGCACGTCGGATCGTCGAAGACGGAATCATTTTGACGCCGCCTCCTCTTTGGCGCGCGGCCTGCGGCCGGTGAAGTCGTACAGGAAGAGGACCGCGTCCCACATCTCGTCTTCCTTGAGGATCTTCTCCCAGGCGGGCATTGCCGTGTCCCACGGTCCGCCTTCCTCGGGAAGGCCGGGCCCACCCTTCGAGATGCGCCAGAACAGGAACGTCTCGCGCAACATCGGGATCGTGCCTGGGTCGGCGAAGTTCGTCGGAATCGGGTCCAGCCCGTGGACGAACATGCCGTTGCCGGTCATGTTGTCGCCGTGGCAGAAGACGCAGTTCCGGTAGTACACCTGACGTCCATGCTCGACGTGCTGTTTGAATTCGGCCGGATTCGTCGTCTCAAGGTGGCGGAACGGATTCTCTCCGTTGTCGAGATCGAACTTCTTGTCGTGAACGCTGATCTCCGACGGCGACGCCGGATGCACCGTTCGCGAGAAGAGCGGCGGCTGAATCGGTACGTTCATCTGAACGTAGACATTCGCTGCTGCGAGCGCCGGGATGGCCACGGCGGTCGCCACCAGCAGCGGCATCAGACGCTTCTCTGTCATCAGCCGGACGAGGGGTCGCCCGATTTCGGCGCGCCGCTCCTGGCTGGACGAGACGTACGCCAGCACCGCAAGCGAAACGATTCCCATGTAGATCGTGATCACGGACGAGGGAATCGGGGCGCTGAAGCCGAATCGTAAAAGGATGTAGATCCCGACCCACCACGCGCCGGCCCACGTCAGCAGGTTGGCTCGCAGGAACCGAAGGACTCCGAATGCGGCGGCGACGGCGACGACCACCAGGATGTTCATCGTGCGTTTCCGGGCGCTCCCGCCTCCGCTTTAGCCGCGGCCAGGCTCGCCGAAGCGCCTCCGGCGCGAAGGCGGCCATCCTGCAGCGTCGTCGACCGATGGGCGACTGCGAGTTGGAGAATCGGGGCAGGCCTCAACTGCGCGCCCTTGGTCGGAGCGGTTTCAGGCGGTGCCCCGGCCGGGGCCGCCCCAGGTGACGGCGCACCCGCTGGAGCCGGCGCTCCGCCCGGCGCCGCGCCGCCGCTGTTGTAGCGATGCTTGGTCTGAAGCGTCACCGTCGGCGTGCCGCCGAGGCTCTGGAGGTACGCCATCACGCAGAGAATCTCCTGATCCGACAGTCCGATCGGAGGTTTGTTGATCGTCGGCATCCCCGGATTGAATCCCGGCACGATGAACGCGTTCGGTTCGTACATCGCCTGGGCGAAGTAGTCGATATCGGTCATGCCTGGCTCCCGGGTCTTCGCGCGGACCGCCACGCCGGCGAGGTCAGGGAACCGCAGCGCTCCGCTCTTCCCGATCGTGTGGCACGTGAAGCAGAGCCCCTTGCCGTCCATGATTTCGCGCCCGATCTTGACCATGTCGGCCGTGGTCAGGTCGGTCTTGAGC
>JBKPMA010000331.1:0-4153 GCA_046731935.1 Acidobacteriota bacterium | reverse complement strand
GATCTTCCGGTACCCTTCCGGGCTGAGCGCCGTCGACAGGAGCGACATTGCGGCGGTGCGCTGCGGCGGCGTCAAGTCACCGAGCCGCACGCCCGCGCGTTTGAAGATGCCCGTAGGAAAGTTCGACCACCCGCTCTTCTGGGGTCCGTCGAACGGAAACTGCACTTTCGTCCGATCGGCCTGATTGAGCGTCGCAAGGAGCGCCTGGGCGGCTGCGACGATTCGCGCCGTCACGTCGGTCTGCGCGGCAGGAGGAGCAACCTGAGCTGGCGTCTGCGCCGGCGCCCCCGCGAGTGTTGCGCAAAAACCGAGACAAACAAGAGGCGTCAACCGCGGCAGTGCGCGCATCGGAGGATGCTAGCGCACCTGACGCGCCTTGGGCTGATAAGATCGCCTTTCGCAGCCGGGCCAGGACCCCTCTCTGATGACCCGGCTGAGGACTCCCCAATCGTGTCGTGCCCAAATGTCGTGAAACGCCTTCCTTCCCTCGTCGTCGTTGCTGCCCTTTCGCTCATGTCGGTCGCCTGCGGGCGGCTGCAGGCGGGTGATCCCAAAGCAGACGACGGCAGCGCCAAGCCGGTCACCACCACGCTCGTCGCCAAGAAGTCCGTCCGACGATCGGTGGACGTGGTCGGCACGCTGGCAGCCGTTGACCAGGTGACGATCTCGTCCGAAGCCGAAGGCACCGTGCGCGCGATCCTTGCCGACCTCGGCGATCGCGTCACAGCAGGGCAGGTGCTCATCCAGCTCGATCACGAGAAGCAGCAATACACGTACGACCAGCAGCAGGCGGCGCTGGCTCGCGCGCTCGCTCAGTACGGGGCGACCGACCCTCAGCGGCTCCCGCCGATCGAGCAGACACCAGACGTGCGGAAGGCGAAGGCCGAGCTCGAGCAGGCGCAGCAGGCATTCACGCGTGCCGAAGAGCTGTCGTCGCGTTCGCTCATCTCACAGCAGAACTACGACGATGCGCAGGCGGTGCTCCACTCCAAGCAGGCCGGCTACGAAGCCGGTCTTCAGAGCGCCCGGAACCTGCGCGCCAGCATTCAGGCCTCCGAGGCGACGATGAAGCTGGCGGGCCGCCAGCTGCGTGACACGGACATCCGCGCTCCGTTCGAGGGATACGTGGAGCGGCGTCTGGTCAATCTCGGTGAGCTGGTGAAGACACAGATGCCGGTGATGGGGATCGTCCGCCTGGATCCGCTCAAGGTCACGGCCGAACTGCCCGAACGGATGGCTCCCTGGATCAGCGACGGCCGCCCCGTCGAACTGCGGGTCGACGCATACCGCGACCGGACGTTCGGCGGCAAAGTGACGCGCATCAGTCCCGCGGTCAACACGGCGACGAGAGCCTTCCCCTTCGAGGCGGTGGTTCCGAACAAAGACGCCGCGCTCAAGCCCGGCACGTTCGCCCGCGTCCACGTCGAAAGCGGAAAGGTGGACGATGTGCTCACGCTCCCATATGCCGCGCTCCAGTATCGCTACGGTGTGAACCGCGTCTTCGTGGTGAAGGGCGATCGTCTCTCGATGCGCGAGCTGCAGATCGGTGAGCGTCTCGGCGACCGCGTCGAGATCGCCAGCGGCGTCAAAGAAGGCGAGCCGGTGGCCATCACTGACGTGGACACGCTCTCTGACGGCGCGCGCGTCACGGTTACCCGATAGGGACAGGTCACCAGCATGCTTTCGGAATTCTGCGTCCGCCGGCCCGTGTCCGCGACGATGCTCGTGCTGTCGCTCGTCGTGCTCGGCATCTTCTCGTTCCGCGATCTCGGCGTGGATCTCTTCCCGAAAGCCGATCCGGCGACCGTCAGCGTGCAGCTGATGCTCCCGGGTGCGAGCCCCGACGAAATCTCGACGTCGGTCGTCGAGCCGATGGAGGAAGCCATCAGCGGCGTCTCCGGCATCGACGAAATGCAGGCGCGTATTTCCGAAGGCAAGGCCTGGATCACCGTACGGTTCGTCCTGGAGCGCAACATCGACGATGCCGCCAACGACGTCCGCGAGAAGGTGGCCGGGGCGATTCAGACCGCTCCGCCGGAGCTGCTGCCTCCAGTCATCACGAAGGTGGATCCGGACGCCGATCCGGTGTTCTCGCTGATCGTGTCGTCGCCCTCGATGAGCCTGCGGACGCTGACGGAACTGGCTGACAAGCAGATCAGCCGCACGATTCAGACCGTCAATGGCGTCGGCCAGGTGGATCTCGGTGGCGGACGCGCCCGCGAGATCCACATCGTGGTCGATCTCGAGAAGCTGAGCTCGTACGGACTCTCGATCAGTCAGGTACGGGATGCGGTCGTCGCGGAGAACGTCGAGATTCCTGGCGGCACGGTGGAGCAGGGCAAAGGGCAGCTGCTGCTCCGCACCCTGGGCCGTGTCGACGCGGCGCAGGACTTCAACTCCATCGTCGTCGCCACGCGGAACGGGACGCCGATTCGCGTGTCAGACATCGGCCGTGCCGAAGACAGCTCCCAGCGCCCGACGAGCGGCGTGTGGATGGGCGAGCAGCCGGCCGTCATGCTCGACGTGCGTCGCGCGATGGGCGAGAACACCGTCGCGGTGATCGAAGGCGTCCGGGCGAAGCTGAAACCCATCCAGCAGTCGCTGCCGTCCTCGGTGACCATGACCGTCATCAAGGACGATTCACGGTTCATCTACGACTCGATTGCGTCGCTCGAAGAGCACCTGCTGTACGGCTCCCTCTTCGCCACGATCGTCGTGATGATCTTCATCCGCAACCTGCGCGCGGTGATCATTTCGTCGCTCGCGATACCCGCCTCGATCATTTCGTCGTTCACGCTGATGCGGGTCATGGGGTTCACGCTGAACAACATGACCCTGCTGGCCATCACGCTCTCGGTCGGTATCGTGATCGACGACGCGATCGTCGTCCTGGAGAACATCTTCCGGTACAAGGAAGAAAAGAACTGTACGCCGTACGAGGCGGCGATTCAGGGTACGCGCGAGGTCGCGCTGGCCGTAATGGCGACGACGCTGTCGCTGGTGGTGATCTTCCTGCCGATCGCGTTCATGAACGGATACGCGAAGCGGTACATCAATCCGTTCGGCTGGACGATGGCGTTCGCGATCATGGTGTCGATGCTCGTCAGCTTCACGCTGACGCCGATGCTGAGCTCGCGTTTCCTGAAGATGTCGGACGGCGAGGCCGACCACAAGACGAAGGAAAAGGGCTTCTTCCACTGGCTCGACGAGTGGTACACGCGCCGCGTGAACTGGGCGCTCGACAACTCCGGCGTGATCATCGGGATCTCGGTGGTTGCCGCGCTCGCCGTTCTCCCGTTGAACTACATGGTCGGACGCGAGTTCGTCCCCAACGAAGACATGGGCGAATGGACGATCCACCTCGACGCGCCCGAAGGAACGTCGCTCGATGGCACGACTGACGTCGCATTCAAGCTGCTGAAGGAACTGAACGGGATCGAAGGCGTGGCGCAGATCGAGCCGTCCGTCGGCGTGTCGGGTCCAGGCTCGCAGTCGCACATCCACTTTCTGTGTCAGGCGAAGCCGCTCGGCGAACGGAAGCACTCGCAGGCTGACATCATCGCGGAGATGAGGCGGCGGCTGTCCGCATATCCGAGCTACCGGCCATCGATCACCGCGCGCAACGCGCTCGGCAGCGGCGAAGGCACGGGGGGATTCGCCATTGCCGCCAACATTCTCGGGCCCGATCTGCCACAGATCGCCGAGTACTCGAAGCGTGCGCTGCTGGCCGCCCAGAAGCTCCAGAGCCTGGCGGATACGAAGATCAACTTGAACCTGGCGAATCCGGAGATTCATGTCGCCGTCGATCGGCGGCGCGCGGCGGATCTCGGTGTGCGGATGGCCACGATCGGCAACACGCTCAGGCTCGCGGTGGCCGGCGACGACGAGATCTCGTTCTACAAGGAAGGTCCGGAACAGTATCCCGTCAAGATTCGGGTGCTCGAGAATCAGCGCCGCGACGTAGAGGAGATCGGACGGTTGACGGTTCCTTCGGCCGCGGGCCAGGTGCGTATCGACAACATCGCGACCATCGAGCGGGGCCTCGGTCCGACGACGCTGCAGCGATCCGATCGCCAGTTCGCGGTCAGTCTCATCGCCGACGTGGCTCCAGGCCACGCGCTCGACGAAGCGTCCAACGACGTTCGGCGCATCC
>JBKPMA010000330.1:0-3292 GCA_046731935.1 Acidobacteriota bacterium | reverse complement strand
CTGCCGAGCGGGATCCGGAGTCGCGGGCGGCGAGTGCGTCAGATCGGACGCCGTTCCTGCACGTCGCAAATGGCACGAGTACGACGCGTACCATCGAGGCCGCTGGCATTCCCGGACGGTGCTCAATCTGGGCGGATCCGCTGCATGAAGGTCCGGTCCCCGGCAACCTGAACGACAGCGAACTGATGGAGGTGCGAGGGCGATTCCTCTCCGGGCCAGTTGACGCGTCAGGTCCAACGGCAGGCAGTGCCGCGCTCGATCCAGTCAACGACATGCATCAGTGGCGCGCGATCATCGCTGCGCACGACGCCTACGAGGAGCTCGTGCTCTGGTTCGAGCACGATCTCTTCGACCAGCTGAATCTCATTCAGCTGCTCACGTGGATCCATGACAACGTGCCGCTCACGAAGCCAGTGTCGCTCATCTGCATCGGTTCGTTTCCCGGACGTCCCAACTTCAAGGGTCTCGGTGAGCTGACTTCAACGGAGCTGGCGCCACTCCTCGGCACAAGACAGCGTGTGGACAACCGGCAGTACGAGTTGGCGGCACGAGCGTGGGCGGCCTTTCGGGCGCCAACGCCAGAGCCCCTCGACGCGCTCCGGCGCGACGACACCTCGGCGTTGCCGTATCTCGCTCCTGCCATCGCGCGCTTCCTTCAAGAGTATCCCTGGACTCGAGACGGACTGTCGCGATCCGAGCGTCGTCTGATGGAGCTGGCGAGTGATGGCATTGAATTGATGCGTGCGTTTCCTCGCATGCACGACGGCGAGCAGGCCTACTACGTGACCGATGGGACACTGCAAGAGATGGCCGATACTTTCGCACAGTCGGACCCGCCTCTGTTGACGCTCGATCCGCCCACGACGGCCGATCACCGGTTGCTTCGGCGCAAGGCGACGCTGACAGAAATCGGGCGGTCAGTGGCGTCGGGCGAGCTCGATCGGATCTCGACGTGCGGCATCGACAAGTGGCTGGGCGGAGTGCATCTGCACAGCGGGGGCACCATCTGGCGCTGGGACGAGGCCCGTCAGCGCGTTCAATCGTGAGGCCGAAGAAGATGAAATCCGTCGCTTTGGTCTCAGCCGCGGTCTGCGCCATAGCACTCGGAGCCGCCCGCGCCGATCGGGCGGCGCCTCGAGAGATCTTCAACTCCCACGCCGTCGTGTTGGATAGCGAGGGCAAACTGTTGCCCTGGTACCGGCCGGCCGGGAGCGCATACGATCACTTCCTGAAACTGCGCTGGCAGTTCATCAAGACGCGAGTCCCGCGTTCCCCGGGGCCCGCGCCGCGTTCCGACTATCCGCAGTACTTCTTCTATTGCGCGTACTGGGACAGGAACGGGACGTTGGAACCCGACACGGCCATGAACGACGTCGGTGAGAAGATCCCCAACTGGGTGGAGTCGGCGCGCCTGTACTACGCCTACACAGGTGACGCGAGCGTCGTCGCCATCGTGAAAAGGCTGGTGGATTACGCGCTCGATCACGGGATCAGTCCCGCATCATTCGCGTGGCCGAACTT
The DNA here is from genome assembly GCA_046731935.1 of Acidobacteriota bacterium. Classification (GTDB taxonomy): domain Bacteria; phylum Acidobacteriota; class Vicinamibacteria; order Vicinamibacterales; family JAENWD01; genus CAVUPP01. Next base: position 1,771 of record JBKPMA010000330.1, on the reverse strand, counting down.
CCCCTACACAACGACCAACGCCGGGGATCTCGAGTTCCGAGGGTTTACGTCCGCCGGCAGGTTCGGCCTGCACGAAACACAAGTGGACCACGCAGGAGACATGGGGCTCGCCTTCTACCGCATGTACCTTCTCACTGGCGAGACGAAGTATCTGCAGGCCGCCATCAAGATCGCCGATGTGCTGGCGTCTCATGCCCGTGTGGGGACCGCGGAGCGCTCGGTGTGGCCATATCGAGTGCTGATGGATTCCGGGAAGATCACGGCCGAGTACGGGGCCAATTGGATCGGCTGCTACCTGCTTCTCCAGAGCCTGGCGCAGGCGGGTCACGGCAATGTCGATGCGTATCGAGAGGCAAGCGGCACGGCCAGAGAGTTCCTCCTGCGATTCCCCATGAACACCGGCTATTGGACTGACGGGCACACCGACAACCCGGTCAATAGCCACACGTACAAAAGCAACATGAGCGCCAGTAACGCCGTCCTGCAGCTACTCGACGATCCGGAGTTCGACCCGGAGTGGAAGTCGCATGTGCCCATGCTGATCCGCTGGACCGAGGACAACTTCGTCTTCCGGACCGCGCCCGGAGAGCCGGCGACGCAGTGGGGCGCCAACCTCGTGGGCGAGCAGGATGATTTCAATCACAAGATGGACTACCAGACCGCGCGCTACGGCGCGGCGTGCGCACGATGGTACGCAGTCTCCGGCGATGCGGCATACAAGGAGAAGGCGTACCGCTCGCTCAACTGGGTGACGTACTGCAACGACGATCAGGGCCAGGCGTTCGAGAGCCCGGTCAGCACCGGCATATCGAACTGGTGGTCGGACACGTACGGCGAGGGTCCTCGCATGTTCTATCCCGCCTTTGCCGGAGTGCCGGAGTGGGCGCCGCCACGAGAGGATCACCTGCTCTATTCACAAGGGGTCATCAAGGCCGTCGCGTATTCGACGCGAAGACTGGAATACGAGGCCAGCGACAGAGCGGGAGTCGAGTACCTGCGTCTGTCATTCCAGCCGAAGCAGATCGTTGCCTCTGGAACGGTTCTGCCAAGGCGCGCTCAGTTGAACGCGGAGGGCTACACGCTCCGGGATCTCGGCAACGGCGACTATGCCGTTGCGATCCGTCGCGCGCACGCGGGCAAAGTCGTCGTGCAATAAGGTTTTCGTCGACGCGCTTACTACTGGAGTGCCCGCGCCTCCGAGGCGATCCGCTCGTACACCGCTCTCGCCTGGCGGTACCTCGCGTGTGCGGATTCCCGCTGCGTTGGCAGGTACATGCCCCATGCCCCGTCCTCGGCCGTCTTCTCCAGCAGGTTGTCGATGTAGCGAACGAAATACTCGGCATCGGCGGCGCTCGCCCGCACCGGCCGACCACCCACCGTGACGAATACAGCGGCGGTGTGACTCTGGTGACCACCGTCGCCCATTCTCCGGGCGCAGATCCACCCGCTGCGCGTGACCGTCAGCGACGTCGTCAGTCGCCCGGGCGATCCTGGCGACGCCTTTGCGCGTTGAGTAGCTGCCACGGTGCCGTCCTGAACGACTTCGATGCTCCCTTCGGCGAGGTTCCGCGAGGTCCAGGTGACCTCGACCTCGATTGTGCCCGGTGCCGTGAGCCGGATCTCATCCCCTGGGCCGGCTTTTCGGTTGACCTTCAGATCGATGAACTCGTTGTGCCCGTTGCGCGAGACGACCGTGCGCCCGGCTGCGATGCCATCGATCCATTTGCGATAGGTCAGCTGACCGTCGGGGATGTGAACCATCGTCAGCAGG
>JBKPMA010000329.1:0-5482 GCA_046731935.1 Acidobacteriota bacterium | reverse complement strand
GGGACCCTCCGAGCGACGTGACGTACACATCTTCGAACCCGTCGCCATCCACGTCGGCCGTGCAGACGCCCATGCCCCAACCGATGCTGCCAAGTCCGGACTTTGCGGTGACGTTTTCGAACCGCATACCACCAAGGTTACGGAAGAGGGCGCTCTGCGACTTCGACGGATCGCCAGCGGTGTCTACGGTCAGCGAGTCGAGTAGATAGATGTCGGGCCGTCCATCGTTGTCGTAGTCGAAGAGAGCGACTCCCCCGCTCATCGATTCCACGATGAAACGCTTGTCGGCCGCCGAGTGATGCTGAAACGTGACACCAGCGGTGGCGGTGACGTCGCGGAACAGGACGGGCGGCTGCGCACGAACCGACAGCCCGGCGGTCAGCGCGAGCACGGCCACAAGGGGCCGGCTACGGCTCGCGAACGTCACGCCGCCGCTCCTTCAGCGCCTGGAATCGTTCGAACTCGCGTTGCGCCTCCGCGCTGTCGCCCCTGCGTTGATACGCCTGCCCGAGCTGATAGTGGCCGTTGGCTTCGTCGGGCGCCATGTGCGTCGCCATCTCGAGGTGCGTGATGGCTTCGTCGACCGATCCCTGCGCCAACAGGATCTTGCCTAACAGATACTGTGACTGCGCCAACTGCGGATTCGAGGCGAGTAGCGTGCGCAGCTCGTTGGCGGCCTCGTCGTGTTTTCCCTGCAGGTCCAGCACCTCAGCCAATGTATGCCGGGCTCGCCCGTCTTCCGCGTGAGCGGCGAGTGCGTCGCGCAGCGCCTGTTCGCTTTCGGTCAGCCGCCCCTGTTTCAGCCGAATCAGGCCTATCGTGGTTGAGGCGTCGAGCACTTTGGGATCGAGCTGGCGGGCGCGCGTGAGTGCGTCGATTGCCGCATCGTAATCACCCTGCTCCGCGGCAGCAAGGCCGAGAACGACATTGACCTGCGCAGAATCCGCGTGTTGGCTCAGGAGCGCTGAAAAGACGCGCGTGGCTTCGTCCGCATGTCCGCTCCGGATGAGCGCGACGCCGTAGGTGTATTGAAGCGACGCATCGCGATCGCGGTCGGGATCCGGCTCGAGCAACGCCGCCGAGCGGTCGTAGTGCTCGAGATTGAACTCGGTCAGAGCGACCATCCGTCGAAGACCCACGTTCTCTCGGTCGGATTCGAAGGCATCCGACAGCGGCGCCAGGGCACGCGCCCAGTCACGCAGGTTGAAGTACGCGACGCCGAGCGAATACTGGAGCTTTGGAAACGTCCGGTCGGCTTCAGCAGCGAGCTCGAAGCGAGCGGCGGCGCGATCGAATCGCTGTCGCTGAGCCTCAAGCACACCCAGATTGAACGCAGCCCGCGCCACCTCGGTACGCGCGTGAGCCTCCAGCGCGGCACGGTCGGCTGCGGCTTCTGAACGAGCGGCAGACGGGTCCGCGGGCCTGGTGCCCGGCAATGAAGCAGTGGCGCGTTCCTCGTCCGCGTGCCGGCGCGCGCGCTCGGCCGTCTTCGCGTCGTGCCGCCACTCGGCGAACGTGCCGAGGATCGTCCAGCCCTCGACGAGCGCGATCCGGAAGGAACGCTCAGCCGAGCTGAAATCGGCGGCCTGCAGCGCACGCTGCGCCTCCGCCATGGACTGATCCAGCGCGCCGAGTGGAGGTGGGACCGGTTGTGCTCTGCCGGCCAGCAGCAGGAGCACGACAAAGACGGGCACGGACCATTATGCGATCGGACGGACTGGGGACTACGGACTATGGACTACGGACTACGGACTATGGACTACGGACCACAGGTGCAGGCTACAGGCTACAGGCTACAGGCTGCAGGCTGGTCTGCTGTCCCGATGTGGAGCCGGGGCCATTCGTCTTGTCCTCGAATGTGCCCCGGCCCTTGTTGTTTAGAACGTGATCTTGAACCCGAACTGCGCCTGCCGCGGATCGCGTGTCGCCCCAGCCGAGCCGAAGCTGCCCGATGGCGTGTACGACACGATCTTGGTCGCGGTCGCGATGTCACCGGTGTCGAGCGTGATCGACGTCGGGTTGAGCGCCGTGTCCACACCGACGAAATTCACGCGGTTGGTGACGTTGAAGATCTCGAAGCGGAACTGCCCCTTCATGTGGTGGCCGAGGGGAATGTTCTTGTAGAACGCCAGGTCCACTTGGGCAAATCCCGGTCCGGTGCAGATGCCCCGGCCCGAGTTGCCGAACGTGCCGAGCTGGAAATCGTTCAAGGTGAACGCGTCAGCGTTCAGCCATTGTTCCTTCGGTCCACTGGAGGCACGGCAGTCGATGCCCGCCACGCGGTTTGGCCGCTCGTTGTCGGCGAAGCCAGTGCCCGAGACGCCACTCAGGTCGGGAACGCTGCCAACGAAGACGGTCAGCGGTGTCCCTGTCTGCGCCTGCACGATCGTGCCCACTTCCCAGCTCCCGAACACGTGATGCACGAGCGACGGCTGACTCGCCAGGTCCGGCAGGGCCAGCACCAGGCTTGCGTTGAAGATGTGGGCGCGATGCGTCTGCGTCAGCCCGCGGTCGAGACCCGGATTCTCACGAACGCTCTGCGTATCTCCGCTGATGCCGAACTCGCTGCCGTTCAGCGGCACGTCGCCAATCGTTCGTGACCAGGTGTAGGACGCTTGGAATTGAGAGCCAGGCCGGAAGCGGCTGACGAGCTGCGTCTGCAGAGAGTTGTAGGTCGTGGATCCCCCGTGCGCGAGAATCTGGATGTTCTCGTCGCCGAACACCCCGAACGGCCGCAGCGCCGCACGCGCATCGCTGTCCGACCCGGTATGGATGTAATCGAGCCGGTTCGCCAGCGGTACCTGATTGGCGTCGTACGGGCGCAACAGGCGGCGGCCGATGCTCCCGACGTAGCCGATCTCCAGGGTCGTCGTCGGTGTCAGCTCCCTGCCAACCGAGACGTTGTACTGCCAGTTGTAGCCCATCTTTCCCGACGTATCGAGGCCGAAGATGGGAATGCCCTGGTTGCTCGCGAACGCACCGGGGAAGGGCTCTGTCGCGCTGTCGAGCGATCGGCTGCCGAGCTGCGCCTGGTTGAACGGCGGGTTGAACCCGAGGTTCAGACCGCCCTGCAGCGATTCGCGCTCGTAGAACTGACCGACGCCTGAGCGCACGATGGTCTTGCCATTGCCCTTGAGATCCCAGGCCACGCCCAGCCGCGGCGCGAAGTAGTTGTTCGTCTTTGCGAGCTGACGATTGGGACCGGCCGCGCCTCCGGCGAAGCCCGCGGCGGAGCAGGCGTTCGAGCCGGGCGGCAGCAGCAAGCCGTTGCAGGAGTCCGATCCGAGCGCCGGATTGAAGTACGCAGGATCGAAGCTGGAAATGGTATCGCCGACGTCGAATGGCGCCTCGAACCGCGACCAGCGCAGGCCGTAGTCGACCGTGACGCTCGGGCGGACCTTCCAGGAGTCGGCGACGTACGCCTCCTGATCGTGCCAGCGCTGCCTGATGGATCGGTCGGCCGAGTTCTCGAAGAAGTCGAAGGGCATGCCCTTCAGCAGCAGATCGGCCAGCACGTTGCCGGTATTGTCACCATTCCCCGTGAAGCCGACGGCATCGCCGAATTGCGGCGATTCCGCTGAGCCCTGGTCGAACACGTCCTCGTTCTTCTGGTTGAAGCTCAGGGTGAGGCCGGCCTTGAGGAAGTGCGTGCCCCGGACGATGGAAAAGTCGTCCTTGAAGACGTAGAGGTTCTGGTTGTTCTTGAACGGTGCCATGTTCTGGAGCGTGTCGCCGTAGCTGCCGCGCCCATTGAAGATGGCGTGTCCCCGGTCCGCGCCGTATTCCTTCACGCTGTCGGGAAAGACCCCGGGAATAGCCGCGTTCAAGTCATCGTTGAGCTGTGGCGTCAGGCCGCCACGCGTGACCGTGATCACGTTGGCGGAGTACGCGAAGGTCAGCGTGTTCACCGCGGCGGATCCGAGGTTCTGGTTCAGCTGCGCCGTCAGGGAGCGGCCCGGCTGCTTCCAGTTCGAGTCAACCGCCGGGAACGGATCGTCGCCCCACAGGTTCTCGACGGCGCTGGGCGACGGATTCGTCCAGCTGTCCTGCGTGTAGCGCACCATCATCCGCAGCTGGTTGGTGAACGTGTAGTCGACGCGCCCGTTTTCCTGCCGCCAGTTGATCGGTGTCTTGACCGCGGTCACCCAGTTGTTACAACTGCCCGCGCCTGGCGTGGTGTTGGGCAGCGGGTAAAGCTTCATGGCCAGGAGTCCAGCCGGACTCAACCGGTCTGCCGGAATCTTGTTGCCGGGGAACGCCGCTCCCGTGAGCGGATCGATCGGCTTCGGCGATGAGCAATCGGGGATGTCCGCTCCGCTGAAATCGCCAACGCGTTCCAGGTCCGTAGGAACGAAGGTTGCGCGTGTGATGCCGCGCTTCTCCTTGTTCCATTCCTCCGACCAGAAGAAGTGCAGTCGATCCTTCATGATCGGGCCGCCGATGGTCCCGCCGAAGTCGTTGATGCTCAACGGACCTTTGGGCTGTCCCGCCTGCTTCAGGAAGTAGTCGGTCGAAGCGAGCGAATCGTTGCGCCCGAAGTAATAGGCGCTGCCGTGAAAGTCGTTGGTGCCGCTGCGCGTCACGATGTTGACCTGCGCGCCGGAGGCGCCGCCAAACTCCGCGCTGTAGCTATTCCGGTGGACCTTGAATTCCTCAATGGCATCGACCGACGGGAACACCAGGATGGTCCGGTTCGAACCCACGTCGTTGTTGTTCGCCCCGTCCACCATCCACATGTTGTTGCTGAGACCGCTGCCGCTCACCGCGAGCGAGATGCCTGACATCAGGCCGCGATCTTTGGTGTTGAAATCGTTGCCGGCGCTCACGCCCGGCATCAGCGTGGTCAACTGGAGGAAGTTCCGTCCGTTGAGCGGAAGCTCACGGACCTGTTCGCCAGTGACCAATCCGGCCACCTCACCGCCGACGGTCTGGACGGCCATCGCCGGTGACGTGACGGTGACAGTCTCCGAGACCGCACCCGTCTCGAGCGCGACATTGACCGTGCGCTGGTCCGCGACGTTCAGCGCGATGCCCGTCTGGACGGCCGATTTGAAGCCACTGATCGTGACCTCGATCGAGTACGTGCCGACCGGCAGCTCGGGAAACGAATACACACCGTCGGCGTTGGTGACAGTCGACTGGCTGAGGCCGGTGTCTGTCCCTTTGACCGTGACGTCTGCACCGGGCACCACGCCACCGGTGGAATCCGTGACCGTACCGCGGATGCTCGCGGTCGTGCGCTGCGCGCCGACGGGTACCGCCGCCGCGAGAAGAAGAAGGAGGGCCAACACAGTCGCCTGCACACGCATGAGGGAGCCTCCGAGGAGCGCCGGACCCGCCGGTGAGCGAGACCAGCCCGTCATTACTTAACGACGTTTAGAAAGTGCATTGAGCACGACTGAGGCGTGCACTGTCAAGCGGATTCCGCGTCACGGCGATTGGCGAGACAACACCCCCGGGTCCAGCGTACGTGCCCCATCCC
>JBKPMA010000328.1:0-12317 GCA_046731935.1 Acidobacteriota bacterium | reverse complement strand
GGCAGACGGCGAGGCACCTCATCGCACGGCCAGCGAGGTCGGAGCGAGTGCTGACGACGAATCCATCGGCAGTAGCAGGACATTATACGCCCGCCGGGCGCGGGGCCGGGCCGGGCGCGTGTGGCGGCTGTCGATCACACGGGCGGTCGAAGCCATTGTGTGTCTGGTTCTCGGTGCCGGATGGGCTCGGGCGGCCACGCACCCGCCGTGCGCGGCATGCGTCGCACTGTCCCTCGATAGTACTGACGCTGCTGCGGTTGTTGCGGCCGCAGCCCCGGTGACTGGACTCACGTTTGTGATTCCGTCTGATTCGCCAGCCGAGGTAACCGACGCTCTCATCCGCGGTGGTGGCCGGGTGTGGGTTCAGGTGGACCTGCCGGAGCGCAGGGCGGACGAGGCCGACCGGACACCGGGTCTGGCGGGCGTCTGGCTGCGCCTGTCCGACGGGTTGACGCCAGAGGCCGCGGTTTTCCAGATCCGATCCGCAGCGACTGCCCTCCGCGCGTCGGCGCCCGACCGCTCGGTCGGAGTCATCCTCTCGAACTCACTCGCGTCGACGGACGCCGCTCGCGCGATCGGCGCGTACCTCGACGCTGTCTGGATTCCGCCGGCGACGAACATCGCACCAGAAATCGTGCAAACGCGCTTCCCTGGACTGACGCTGGTGCAGGAGACCGAGAACGACGACGTGCTGGCGCCCCAACCGGCACGCGTGGATGCACGCGTCGTGAGACCTCACGGAGACATCGTTCGGACGATTCGTCTGACAGCCACACTGCGCGAGTGGCTGCCGCCCGGGCTGGCGGCGCTGGACGCGGTCACGGTTGACTGTGACCGGTGCAGATCCGAGGTCTGGCTGCATCCCGACACGCTCGATGCAATCGCGGTCGTGACGGGGCCCGCCGGATCCGCGAATCTCCGCGTGCAGCCCACGGCGACGCACGTGACGGCGGTCGATCCAGAGCAGCCGGCGATCGCGCGCGCGCTGTCGGTAACGCCGGCGGCGTCGGGCGTTGTCGCGGCGCTGGAAGGCTCGAGTGGGCTGACCGTACTTCGGATCGCCGGGTGGCGGGGCACCGAGGAGCCGGTGTATCGCTCGGGCGTCGAAGTGTCGGCCCGGCGGACGCTCACCGTAGAAGAGATTCTGGCTCGGCACCAGGCGCAGCGTGCGAGGCAATCCATGGTGGTCCACAGCACCGTCGCCGAGGGCCGCACAACGCTGACGTTCGACGTGCCAGGCTTTGCGGGTCCGGTCACGATCACTGCTGACACGACCATCTTCACGCGCGGACCACTCACCGAGCTCGCGCACGACCACATCTCGGTGAACGGCGTCGACATGAGTGTCACGAGCCGCCTGCCGCGGCTCCCAATCATCGAGCCCGAGCGCGTGAGCGTGCCGCCACTCGCGATCACGCTCTCGGCGGCCTACCGCTATCGGCTGGCGGGGCAGGAGTCGATTGCGCAGCGGCGCTGCTACGTGCTCGCGTTCGAGCCGGCGTCAACGGATCAGCCGTCGTTTGCCGGCCGCGCCTGGATAGACGAAGCAAGCTTCGCACTGGTCAGGATGCAAGCGGTGCAAACGGGTCTGGCCGGTGCGATTACCTCGTCAGAGCAGCGGGATGAGTACGAGCCTCTGCAGGTGGAAGGGCGTGAAGTCTGGCTGCCCGCGCGCACCAGCAGTTTTCAGATTTACCAGGCCGCCGGGCAGCGGACGCCGATCCACCGCGAGGTCGTGACCGCGTCGCATCTCGTGAACGCCCCTGACTTCGACGAACGGCTCCGCAGAGCGCACGAGTCGCCGGCGGTCATGCTGCGGGATACGCCCGAGGGCTATCGGTACCTCGTCCCGCCGAAAACCGTACCGGCAGATGGGACCGCACGCGGTACTCGCGTGCTGGCGCCGCGTGCCGGACAACGCGTCGTCACGCTTGCGTTCGGCATCATCGACGATCCGAACATTACGGTGCCGTTGCCCTATGCGGGGCTCAGCTATCTCGACTTCAATCTGTTCGGACGCGGCATTCAGTTCAGCGGGTTCTTCGGCGGCACCTATGGGCAGGTCGCATGGACGGTCCCGCGTGTGATCCGACCGGGATGGCAGCTGACGGGTCGTGTCTTTGGGATTGCCGTCGCCTACAACGATCGGAAGTTCGAAAACGGCGTCGAGCAGTACGACGAGAACATCGAGCAGCGTCCGTTCCACGCGGACGCCACACTCGTGGCGCCGTTGTCGCCGCGTGTGCAGCTACGGATCGGCTATGACTTCGATTACGTGCATTTCCAGCCGGGCTCCGACACCGCTGCCAGTTTTGTAATTCCTGCGAGCACTCCTGTACACGGTGCACGCGTGGCGCTCGCCTGGTCGAAGGGGCCCTGGAGCGGCGCTGCCTGGTGGAATCCCGCGCGGCGTCAGCGCTGGCACGTGTGGGGCATCGACGCGTCCGAGTACACACCCGACGATGCGGACTTCCAGCGGTACGGGCTGACGGCGTCGCGCTCGTGGGTCATCGGGCGTGGTGCCGTCGCACGCGTCGAAGGCAACTGGATGGACGGTCACGATCTCGATCGGTTCAGTCGATACAGTGTAGACAGCTTCGAAAACGTGCTGCACGGGTATCCGAGCGCGAGCCTCCGGTTCGATCACGGCGCCATCGCGCGCAGCGTCGCCACGTGGAGTCCGGCGGCACGCCTGCGACTCGACGGATTTTTCGACTGGGCGTGGGTGCACGATCCGGGGTTTGGCAACGGGCTCCGATCCTACCCGGGCCTCGGCACGGCCGCTGAGATTCCGCTGCCAGGGCGATTTCTGATTGCCGTGGAGTGGGGTTACGGGTTCAAAGCGCGGAACGCGAATGGCATGGAGGGTGCGCAGGTCGTCAGGGTGTCTGGATTTCGGGTGTTCTGAGGTTGCGGCCGAGGCGGTCAGACCAGCTGCCGCATTCCAGCGCGCCGTTGCCCGGGCGTCCTCGCATGGAGGGCGCGCACGGTCGCGCGAATCGCGGTGCACAGAAAGATGGAAATCCGGTATTCTTCGGGCACAGATCCGGGCAGGCGGGAGGGGGCCGTGAGACCGATCATCGGGCGCACGATTATCGGCGGCGTGGCGGGAGCGATGTGTCTGACGGCGGCGCTGGTCGCACAGGTGCCGTTTCGAAGTGGCGTCGACCTCGTGAACGTTGGTGTCATGGTGTTCGACAAGCGGGGCAACTTCGTCACGAACCTGACGCAGGACAATTTCGAAGTCTTCGAGGACGGCCGGAAGCAGACACTCAGCTACTTCTCACGCGGTGATGCCAGCACCGACGCGCAGAACCTGCGTCTCGGACGGTTGTTCGATACCAGCGGCAGCATGTCGGACGACATCGAATTCGCCCGGACAGCCGCCGTCAAGTTTCTGAAGGGCCTCCACGAAGCCGAAGACATCACGCTCGTCAACTTCGACACCGAGGTTCGCGTCGCCCGCTACGGCCAGAACGATTTTCCGCGATTGGTCGAACGCATCCGGCAGCGGAAGCCCGACGGGTTGACCGCGCTCTACGATGCCGTCGGCATCTATCTCGACGGCGCCGACGAGCTCGACGGCCGCAAAGTACTGGTGCTCTACACGGACGGCGGCGACACCCGCAGTGCCGTGAGCTTTGCTGACACCATCGAGATGCTGCGGACCGCAGACGTGACGGTGTACGTCGTCGGTTTCCTCGAGCACCAGCCGCCCTCGATCAAGAGCGAGCAGAAGATGCAGCTGCTGCAGATCGCCGAGGTGACGGGCGGTCAGGCGTTCTTTCCGACGTCGACGCACGCGCTGAACGATATTTACGACGCGGTCGCCGCACAGATTCGCGCCCAGTACAGCCTCGGGTTCAGCTCCACCGACACGCGCAACGACGGCCGCTGGCGTCACCTGCAGGTGCGGCTCGCGGGTGCTCCGGAGCTGCAGGACCTGCGGGTACGGTCGCGCCAGGGGTACTACGCTCCGCTCCGCCAGACCGAAGGCGCTGCGCAGCCCTGACTCCGGCAGCCCGGCGGCGCTCAGGACCATGGGACCGCTGTGGTACCATGGTCGTTCGCATGCCGTCTCGAAGGCCCGACCGTGCGGTCGCCGGCCGGCGGTTCGCGTTCTAATGCCTGCCGCGTCCGACCACTTCATCCTCACGACCGACTTTGAGCCGCGCGGCGATCAGCCGCAGGCGATCCAGCAGCTCGTCGAGGGCCTGGATCGGGGCGACGCACACCAGGTACTCGAAGGTGTGACGGGGTCGGGCAAGACCTTCACGATGGCCCAGGTCATCGCCCTGGTGAACCGGCCCGCCATCGTCATGGTCCACAACAAGACGCTGGCGGCGCAGCTGTACCAGGAGTTCAAGCGCTTCTTTCCCGAGAACGCCGTCGAATACTTCGTCAGCTACTACGACTACTACCAGCCCGAAGCATACGTCCCCGCCAGCGACACCTATATCGAGAAGGAAGCGACCATCAACGATGAGATCGATCGGATGCGCTTGTCGGCCACCCGATCGCTCTTCGAGCGCCGCGACGTCATCATCGTCGCCAGCGTATCGTGCATCTACGGTCTGGGATCGCCAGAGGCGTACTACGGGATGGTGCTGCCCCTGGCGCGAGGACAGCGGATCGACCGCGAGCAGATCCTGCGGAAGCTGGTCGAGATCCAGTACGAGCGCAACGACGTCGAGTTCGGACGCGGCACGTTCCGGGTGCGCGGCGACACGATCGAAGTGTTTCCGTCGTACGAGGAACAGGCGCTCCGGATCGATCTGTTCGGCGACGAGGTCGATGAGCTGGTGACCTTCGATCCCCTGACCGGCCGGTCGAAGAAGCGGCACGAGAAGATCTCGGTGTTCCCGAAGTCTCACTTCGTCACGCCTCGCGAGCGGACGAAAGTGGCGGTGGAGTCGATCAAGGCGGAGCTGATCGAGCGTCGCACCGATCTCGAGCGCGAAGGCAAGCTGCTCGAGGCGCAGCGGCTGCACCAGCGGACGATGTTCGATCTCGAGATGATCCGTGAGATTGGCTACTGCCACGGCATCGAGAACTACGCCCGGCATCTGACGGGCCGCGCGCCCGGTGAGCCGCCGCCCACGCTCCTCGACTATCTGCCCGATGACGCCGTGGTGTTCGTGGACGAGAGCCACCAGACGATCCCGCAGGTGCGGGGGATGTACCACGGGGATCGGTCCCGGAAAGAGGTTCTCGTCTCGTATGGATTCCGTCTGCCATCCGCCCTCGACAACCGTCCGTTGACATTCGAGGAATGGGAACAGCGGATGGGTCAGCTCGTGTACGTGTCGGCCACGCCGGCGGAATACGAAAAGCGGAAAGCGCTCGGCGTCGTGGTCGAACAGCACATCCGGCCCACCGGACTCATGGATCCGCCGATCGAGCTGCGGCCGGTGCGCGGGCAAGTCGACGATCTTCTTGGTGAAATCCGGATGCGAGCGGCGCGGAACGAACGCGTCCTCGTCACGACGCTGACGAAGAAGATGGCGGAGGATCTGACGCAGTACTACCAGGAGCTCGGCGTGAAAGTGCGCTACCTGCACTCCGACGTCGAGACGCTCGAGCGCGTGGAGATCCTGCGGGATCTTCGCCGCGGCACGTTCGATGTCCTCGTCGGCATCAACCTGCTGCGGGAAGGCCTCGACCTGCCGGAAGTCTCGCTCGTCGCGATTCTCGACGCCGACAAGGAAGGGTTCCTGCGCTCGGAGAGCTCCCTCATTCAGACGGCCGGCCGCGCGGCGCGCAACGTGAATGGCCTGGTCATCATGTACGCCGATACCGTCACACGCTCGATGCAGCGGTGTCTCGATCAGTGCGCGTACCGCCGCGACAAGCAGCGTGCGTACAACACCGAGCACGGCATCACGCCGACCTCGATCATCAAGGCGATCGACGAAGTGCTGTCGAGTGTGTACGAACGCGACTACATGAGCGTGCCCGGCCGGGACGAAACGCTGCCGTATCGAACCGCGGCGGAGCGCGACGCGCTTCTTTCCGACCTGCAGCGGCAGATGAAAGCGGCTGCCGCCAACCTCGACTTCGAACAGGCGGCCCGTCTCCGCGATCGGATTCGGGAGCTGCGCGTGGCGGATCTGGGCCTCGGAGTCGCGCGCCAGGAGCCGGGGGCCTGATGGACATTCTCATCAGGTGGCTCAAGGACGCGCTCCTCGAGCTGCAGGAATATGTCCGGCTCTGCAAGGCGACGGCTCGCGGCATGGTGACGGGCCCGTACTACTACCGCGACATTGTCGAGCAATTCGATCTCATCGGGATGGGGTCGCTGACGGTCGTGGTGCTCACGGGCATGTTCACTGGAGCTGTGCTGGCGCTGCAGAGCGGAATGACGCTCGATCAGTTCGGCGCGAGGCCGTTTGTCGGACGCCTGGTCAGCGCCTCCATGATCAAGGAGCTCGGCCCGGTGCTCACCGGGCTCATGCTCACGAGCCGCGTGGGATCCAGTATTGCGGCGGAATTGGGATCGATGGTCGTCGCCGATCAGGTCAATGCGTTACGGGCGCTGGGCACGGACCCCATCCGGAAGCTCGTCGTGCCCCGGGTGCTGGCGGGAACGCTGATGTGCCCCGTGCTCACCGTCGTGTCAGACTTCGTTGGAGTGCTGGGCGGCTGGTTGATTGCCGTGCTGCAGCTGCGCGTGGCCTCCAGTCTTTACTGGAGCTCGGTGCTCGAGGCGCTGTATCCACAGGACCCCTGGATGGGTTTGCTGAAGCCGTTTTTTCTGGGGTTCGCGATCGTCAGCATCAGCTGTCATGTCGGGCTTCGTACGCGCGGCGGCACTCAGGGCGTCGGACGGGCGGTGACAACGGCCGTCGTCGCGTCGTCGGTTGCCGTGCTTGCGGTCGATTTCTTCATCACCCGCCTTCTCATCACCCTGATGTATTGAGCATGGAGCCGACCGCCGAACTCGCGCCGGGCACCATGATGACGCGCCAGGACATCCTGGATCAGGCGGGCGCGCCCGTCGTGGTGTTCGATCGCGTACGGCTCGCGTTCGACGAGAAGGTGATCCTCGAGCAGGTGAGCTTCACGCTGCTCAAGGGCCACACAAAGATCATCCTGGGTGCCAGTGGTGCGGGGAAGTCCACCATCCTGAAATTGATTCTGGGACTCCTCCAGCCGGACGCGGGTGTGATCTGGGTCAACGGCGAACGCGTCGACCAGATGAACGAGAAGGAGCTCATGCGTGTGCGAGCCGATCTCGGCATGGTGTTCCAGGAAGGCGCGCTGTTCGACTCGCTCACGGTGCGCGAGAACGTCGGTTACAAGCTGTCCGAGGAACTCCACTGGCCAGACGGCCAGGTGAATGGCCGCGTCGAGGAAGTGCTCGGCTTCATCGGGCTCGGGCAGTTCATCGATCGCATGCCGTCCGAGCTCTCCGGCGGGCAGCGGCGCCGCGTCGCGATTGCGCGTGCGATGGCGGCCAAGCCGCGCGTACTGCTCTATGACGAGCCGACCACTGGCCTCGATCCCATGACGGCGACGACGGTTGATGAAGAGATCGTGAAGCTGCGAGACATCGAAGGCGTCAGCTCGATCGTCGTGACGCACCAGTTGCGGGACGCGTTTTACGTCGCCGGCCACCGGGCCCTCCGGGGACCCGAGGGCATCGTGATCGAGGAAGCCGACGAGCAGAAGTCAGAAGAGGCCGAGTTCATCATGCTGAAGGACGGCCACATCATCTTCGAGGGTCCCGCTGGCGAACTGCGCCGTTCGCGGGACCCGTACCTGAGGAAGTTCCTGGAATAGGCTGCCACGCGGCAGCCTCTTTGCCGGGCCTCGAGAGCGAAAGGCACGCGATGCCGCGGACGCGATCGTTGCATTGGACGGAATTGAAAATTGGCATCCTCTCGGCCGCGGCGCTCGCCGTGACGGTGATCGTGATCTTCATGATCAGCGGGGAGGGCGGGTTCTGGTGGCAGCGCTATCGCCTCAAGACGCGCTTCGACAATGTCGTCGGACTCAAGACGGGCGCTCCAGTGCGTGTCGCCGGCGTCGAAGTCGGATCGGTCAAGCAGGTCGGGTTCAACGGCACCGATGTTGAAGTGGGCTTCGAAATCTCGAAGGACATGCAGAACCGCGTCACCGACCAATCCACGGCATCGATCGGGTCCGTGTCGCTGCTCGGTGAGTCTGCGTTAGACATCACTCCGTCGGCGAAGGGACGTCCGCTCAAGGCGGACGAATACGTGCCCAGCAAGCGAGCGCCGGGCCAGCTTGCGGACGTTGCCGAGGGAGCGACGAAAGCCCTGGACCAGGCGACCGGCCTCCTGAAAGAGATCCGGGCAGGGAAGGGAACCGTCGGAAAGTTGTTCACCGACGATGCGCTCTATCGTGACGTCGAGGGGTTCGTGGCAGCGGCCGAAGCCGTCGCGCAGAACCTCCGGGCTGGCAAGGGCACCCTGGGCAAACTCAATACGGACGACAAGGTGTACCGCGATCTGGAGGCGTCCCTCCAGAACCTGCAGGGCATCACGACTCGTATCAACGCTGGAGAGGGCAGCCTCGGAAAGCTGCTCAACGATCCGACGTTCTCGAATTCCTTGACGTCTGCGACGGGGAACATCGACACGCTGACGAGCGGCATCAACAAGGGTGAGGGCACGGCGGGCAAGCTCGTCAAGGATCCGGCACTGTACAACAAGATGACGGCGCTGTCAGACCGGCTGGATTCGGTGCTGGCGGGTCTGAATGATGGGAAGGGCACCGCCGGCCAGCTGCTGCACGACCGCAAGCTGTACGACAATCTCAACGGTGCGGTGACGGAGCTGCGTGGGCTCCTGACGGATATCCGGAAGGATCCACAGAAATACTTGCGCGTGAAGGTCAGCATTTTCTAGAGTACGAAGAGCGGTCCCGACGGACCGAAGAGAGGCACATCATGGCGAGAGACGAATCAGTCGGCGGCGGCACGCTGGTGCTTGCCTTTGTCGCGGGCGCAGTCACAGGCGCCGCGGTTGCGCTGTTGTTCGCGCCAGCGACGGGTGACGACACGCGGCAACTGCTCGCCGACAAGGCGCGCGAAGGCAAGCTGCGGGCCGGCGACGCCGCCAAGCAGGGTCGGGAGTTCTTGAACCGGCAGCGTGACAATCTCCGGAGCGCCGTCGACCGCGGCCGCGAAGCGTACCACCAGGCGCGTGACGCCGAAGGCTCCGAGGAAACTGTGTGACCGACTGGACGCCGGTTTTTCTCGGCATCATCGCTGTGTCGGTGCTCGTGATGGCCGCGATCCAGGTGGGCGCGGTCATCGCGGGCGCCCGCCTGGCGCAGCGTGTCAACAAGCTGGCCGATCAGATCCAGCAGGAAGTTCGTCCGCTCTCGGCGCACCTGCAGACCGTCGCCGCCGAGGCCGCGCGGGCCTCCACCCTCGCCGCGCAGCAGGTCGAACGGGCCGATCGCCTGTTTGCCGACGTGAGCCAGCGGGTCGAAGAAACCGTCACGCTGATGCAGGAAGCCGTCGTGCAGCCCGCCCGCCAGAGCATGGCCGTCATGGCCGGCTTCAAAGCCGTCGTCGCCACCCTCCGTGGGCTGCGCCACCAGCCACCTCGCGGGAAAGCCGTCAGACACGACGAAGAGGAAGACTCGCTCTTCATCGGCTGACCGCGCGCCCGTTGACCCCCTGCGGCGCACGTGCTACAACTGGCCCCTCTCAAGCGGGGCCATTCTCCATGCCTATTCGTCTGTCTGTCGCCGTGCTGATGGTCGCGTGTGCACTCGTCCGCGCCGTTCCCGGTGACGCGCAGGACGGCAAGAGCATTGCGCTCGCGAAGGAACTCACAGCCGCCCTGGACGGCGCGAAGCTCGATAGCATGGCCGCCCGGGAGATGGGCACCGAGGACGGCTTTGTCGCCGCCCTGTACTATCCGGGCTCACAACTGCTCGTCATCGCCGCGACGTACACGGCTCCGGCGCTGCTCAAGGAAAAGATCGTTCTGAAGCAGTATAAGGACGTGTACCTCGATCTGAACGCGGCGACAGCCCCGGCTTCGCGGAGAGTGATCGAAGACCTCAAGGCCGATGGCCTGTTTGCGATGCGACCGTCGCCGCGGGATCCGTTTGATTTCTACACGAAGGGCACCTCCGCTCGCGTGCCCTTCGATGGCGACTGGAAGAAGCGAAAGATCTCTCAGGACGAGTACATGAAGGCCTTCGCAGAGGCCGACGCCGAGTACGCCCGCATGCTGCAGTCACTCCTGGCAGAGGCCAAAAGCAAATAGCCGGATGCTGGCGCAGCCGGTCCAACAGCGAAAGAGAGGCGACACATGCGATGGCTCGGTCTGGCCGTGCCTTGTCTGGCCGGCGTCCTGATCGGGTGCGGCGGTGGCGCGGCGAAGAGCGAAACACCGGCCGCGCAGGCTTCATCGTCCACCGCCGCCGATGCCTCCGCGAGCGGAGAATTCGGTGTCAAAGCGTGCGACGACTACATGACGAAATACACAGCCTGCATCAATGCCAAGGTGCCTGAATCGTCGCGGCCGGAAATGAACCAGGCGCTCGAACAGACGAAGGTGCAGTGGAAGGCCCTTGCGGCAACCGAGGCCGGGCGGCAGGCACTCACCGCGGCCTGCACGCAGGCATCAGCGCTCGCGAAGTCGACGACCCAGGCCTACGGCTGCGATTGGTGATCGGGCTCCGGCCGCGCATCGCTGTCAGCCGTCGGACCATAGACAGGCGGCAGCGGGATCTCACAGAGCCGGAGGTAGACGGTCAACTGCCCGCGGTGGTGGATCCCGTGGTTGAAGACCCACGATCGCAGCACGGCGGCTCGTGGCAGTGTGAACAAGAGCTTGCCGCCGTCTTTGAGTGACCAGGTCTCCAGCAGTTCAGCATCTGATGCTGCCGCCAGCGCCGCCCGCGCCTCACGGGCCTGGCGCTCGAACTCCGCACGCGCGCTCGCCATCGACTCGAACCGGGGGCGCTCGGCAGGCGGAGTGTCGGGCGGGTGCAGATCGAACGTCGGCTGACGAATGATAGCGGCCGTCCATCCCAGGACACGTCCGAGATGGAGGCACAATTCGCCCAGCGAGTAGGACTTGGGATGTGGACGGAACCCCGCGCGATCCTCGGTGACCAGCTGCAGCAGTTGTCGTGTGACCCCGGTCTCGTGATCGAATTCCACGAGCAGCGCGTCGAGCAGCCGCATCAACGAGTCCCTCCAGGCACGATCGCCTCGCGTCAGTGTGCCTCAGACACGCGACGCCCACAATGGCGGCACGGACGACGGCTCGCGCGCGGCGTGTGGCTGGTGCTCTGGCTGCTGATACCGACGCCCGCGTTCGCACAAACGTCCTCGGCGACTCCGGACGAGTCGGAGATCAATACGGATCGTCCCGACTTCACCGAGTCGAGCGCGGTCGTCGGGAAAGGCGTCATTCAGCTCGAGGGCGGCTTCACGTCCGGCAGCGATCACGACGCTGGCGTGGAGACCAATGACATCCGCTTCCCGCAAATGCTCGTGCGCATTGGCCTCTCGAAGCGATTCGAGCTGCGTCTCGGCGGCGATGGGTTCATCACGGATGACGTGCGGCCCGATGGCCAGTCCGGCCAGCGGACGTCAGGATTCGGGGCCATTTCGGTGGCGGGAAAATACGTACTCCGAGACTCCGACGAGGGCCTGTCCCTGGCGGTCATCCCCATCCTATCGATCCCGAGCGGTTCTGACGCGTTTGGCGGCAGCGTCGATCCCGCGGTGAAGTTCACCTGGGCGCACGGATTGCCGGCCGGCTTCGACGCATCCGGCAACTTCAACTTCGCCTCGGTCGACAACAACGGCCACCGGGACTTTCTGCGCGTGGCGAGCGTCTCGTTTTCCCATGCACTCGCACCGAAGTGGGAAGCCTACTGGGAGCTCATCACTGCGTTCGACAGCGCCGAGTGCGCCTGTACGTTCGACACGGGCGTGACACGCCTGTTCGGACGGAACTTTCAGCTCGACGTCGAAGGCGGCTGGGGGTTGACCGACTCCGCAACCGACTGGTTCGTCGGATTTGGCTTCGCGGTGCGGTTTCCGAAGCGGGCGCACTGAGCGCCGGCCGGTGCACTTGCGTGCGACAGCGCCAGACCCAGAGCAGATGGTGCAGCGGGCCCAGCCCTGGCCGATAAGCCTCCTAGATGGCGCCGTTTCTCTGGACCGAGCTCCACTCGAGGGCACGTACGCGGCTGCTCGTCGGCCTCGTGCTGCTGGTGATCGGACTAGGCTACGGCTGGTGGGCCGCCCTCCGTTTCGGCATCCGCGGCGGCGACGCGTCAGGATTCGATCGCCCCATCGTCAATGTGGCGCGCTC
>JBKPMA010000327.1:0-1771 GCA_046731935.1 Acidobacteriota bacterium | reverse complement strand
ACGCCACACTCATCCCGCAGGTCCTCCCAGGAGAGGGGTTCGACCGCCGCGTAGGCGTATCCAATGACCACGCCCTGGTGATCGGCGACGAAGATCGTGGCGTCGTCGCGATTGAGTTGTGTGCCGAGAAACCAGGCGTATCCCTCTTCTGGCTTGTCGCCCGGCCGAAGGAACCGGAGCGGATCGAATTCGAAGTGCTGACGCATCAGCGATGCGCCGAGCCGGCCGAGAGCGGGCACGTCAGATTTCACGGCGGGTCGGATCACGATGTCTGGAGGATTCATCTGTGGTCCGGGCAAGCGTACCGCGGAATGAACCACGCCACGAGCCGGTCGAGGTTGCGGTCGGTAGAGCTTTCCTTCGGCCGGATTCTTGGGCAAAATTCCAGATCCGGGCCCTCCCAGCCTCGGGTGGAATGGCGTATGGACACTGTTCAGCGGCAACCTCGCGGCACGGAGTTCGGTGAGTTCCTGCGCGGCGCGCGTGAACGCCGAGGACTGACCATCCTGCAGGTGTCCAACGAAACGAAAATCCCGTGGCGTCACCTCGATGCGTTCGAGCGTGGCGATCTGACCGTCGTTCCAAACGGCATGTACCGCCGGGCGGAGGTTCGCGCGTATGCGCGCGCCGTCGGACTGGACCAGAACGCCGCGCTCACCCAGCTCGAACGCGCGCTCATCGCCGCGGGCTTGACGCCAGCCCCTCCTGAGCCGCACGCGCGCGTCGCTCGTCCTGCCGTCATCGTGGCGCTCGGGATCGCGGGTGTTGCCGGTGCGCTTCTGGCGACCTGGCTGCTCTGGACGAACGAGTCTGTCGAGGCTCCTGCCGCGTCTGCACGCCCCGCTCCTGCTCCGGCCGCCTTGCCGCCGGCGGCTCCGACGTCGGCCGCTGCGCCCAAGGTTCAGGGAGCCACCGGCGATGCGGTGCCGTCCGTCGTGGGCACGGCGTTCAAGGCGCCGACTCCCGAGCGTGCGTCGATCGCCACATCGTCCGCCGCCGTGTCTGAGCGTGCGGATACAACCGCCGCGAGCGCAGGACGACCCGTGTCTGCGACCGAGGAGGGTCTCGTCGTCACGAGCGATCCACCCGGTGCGCGTGTGACGCTGGACGGCGTCGGCTGGGGCACGACGCCGCTGACCATCCGGTTCCTGCCGGCTGGCGACCGGACGCTCCGCGTCATCAAAGACGGCTTTGTCAGCGAAGAACGGCGCGTGCATGTGGCCAGCGGGCGCGCGACGACCGTCAATCTCACCCTTCAGCACGCACAATAAGTCTGCGGCTCGATTGTGCGCCGACGCCCGTGTAGACATACGCGGCGCCATTGTGCTCCGCGAGCATCGGCTGAAACGCGTCTCCGTCCTCGTGCAGTCGCGAGGACCGTCGGCTCGCAGGCTTTCTGCGTGCGGAACGGCAGATGGCCGTCGTATTGCAAAGTCTATGGCCGGGGACATCGCCCTATCAGTGTCGGACGCTCGAGTTGAGCTAGCTCTGGCGAATGGTGAGATAGCATGACCGCTATGGCGCACATCGCACGATCCACTCGGCCAATGGGCATGAGTCGGGCTTTTCGAACGGCGCTTGCCGCCATTCTGACGATCGCCATGGCGATGTCGCCGACGGCGTTGGTCGCGCAGACCCAAATCAAACTTCCGAAAAACAAGTACACGCCGCAGCAGGATGTCGAGCTTGGACGAGAGGCTGCGGCCGAAGTCCGCGAGCAGTATCCCGTCATCAAAGACGAGCGAATCAGCCGTTATCTGACGACACTCGG
>JBKPMA010000326.1:0-18843 GCA_046731935.1 Acidobacteriota bacterium | reverse complement strand
AGCGGATTCCGCGTCACGGCGATTGGCGAGACAACACCCCCGGGTCCAGCGTACGTGCCCCATCCCACTCTACGCGTGTCATCCTCGAAACAAGTTATGGTCTGACCAGAAAAAATCTCGCGGTGTGAAAAGTCTCTCGTTGAATTGACTTCCGCGCAGGCGTATTCTCGATTCGTCACTCCTCCGAGAGCGACAGTCCACTTCGGGCAACAGAACGCCTGCCCTCAGGCAGGAGGACCGCCATGGCCGCAGTTCGTCCCTCGGTCAGTGCTCCGGCGCCGCAGTCCACGCCCATCGCGATTCCCAGCCCGCAACTACTCGCGCGCATTCGGTCGGAGTACCGCGAGATGCCTGGTTTGCGGCTCACGCTCATCCAGGCTCGACGGTTGTGGGGGCTGGATATCCTGACCTGTTCCGCCGCATTGGCCACGCTGCAGGCGTCCGGCTTTCTCGACGCCACGCGGGACGGCGCGTTCATTCTGGCTGACGCGGAAAAGATCTCGGCGTAGCAAAGTCGAACAGTCGAACGGTCTAACAGTCCACGAGTCATCGAAAGCTCGGGGACTCGAATTGACTTTTCGACTTTAGACCGTTCGACCCTTTGACGTCTTAAGAAGCCGGCTTGGGCACTTCCAGCCGATCGACTGCCTTCGGCGTCGGCCGCCACGGCTTGTACACGTCAGTCTTCGGCCAATAGGTCTGCCAGTCGAACCAGTACTCGAGCAGGTGCGGTAACCGCGCCAGGGTCTTGCCCGCGAACGGACCACTAGTCGCCCGGCCGGCGAAGTCCCACTCACTGGCCGTATCGAGGTCGATCAGGACCGGCGCACGCGGTACCGCCGTCTTCCCGCCCGCTGACCCTGCGCCATCGACGATGGCGACCGAATTAGGCGTGGCTGCAAACTCAAGAGCCCTCCCATCGACACGCCGATCGAACACCCGCACCGATTTCCCATCGTCAGCCGCGACGATGAGCACGGGGCGGCCATCGACCACGTCGAGGAGGACGCGCGACGCCCGGAGTTCGGTCAGCGCGTACGCCTTCGCGTGGCCGTTCACCGCGATGCCCACGATCAGCGTCCGCGGCTCGAATGGCGATCCTTTCGGAAGCGTCGTCACGACTCGGCGACGTGCCATGTTGCGTTCCCAATCCGATTGGGCGTACTCGTCGCCTCGTGCTTCGATCTCGGGATCGGGCGCAAGCACCCGGCCGCGCGGATGGTCGAGCTTCCACACACCGAAGGCGACAATGTCAGCCGGGATCAATTTCAGTTGGCGGCCCTTCATCGGGCCGAGAATCGCCCGGCCGTTCACCTGCTGCCACCAGGTGCCGGTCTCCTCGTCCTGCATGATGAAGTTCTGGTTGTTGATTCCCGCGAGGTGGAATCGCAACCGCCGTCCATCGAGCGCCGACTCCCACACCAGACCGGTGTGACAGAGCGTTCAATACGTGACGACGACGGGTGTCGTCCCGAACATGTCGTTGACGACGTGGTGATAGGCCATCTGCCGCACGGGATAGGCGAGCGACAGGCCGTTGACCTCGATGCCCATCACCATTTCGTCGTCCGTGAGAAAGCTCTTGGTGGCACCGACGTCCACGTACTTCACGTTCGGCAGCGGATTGAACATCCACTCGAAATGATTCTGACGGCAGAACCACGTGACGACGCCGGTCGCGGCGACGAGTGCGGTGAGCAGCACGCCTCGAGCGACATGGCGCACCAAGGGCTGTCGGAACCAGCGGAGCGTCCGTCCGCGAGGCAGCGCTGCAGGCTGCCGGGGACCGCGCAGCAGGAACAGTGCGCCTCCTGTCACGATCACGAGACAGACGAGCGTGACGCGAGGGGCGAGCTGCCGCAACGGATACGCGATCTCGAGGATCCGCGTCGTCTGCGGCTTGAACGGCATGATCGTCAGCGTCGGGATCGCGACCACTGTGACCGCAGTGACGGCGGCCAGAAGGACGAGGACCCAGAGCAGGCGGCGCACGCGGTCATTCTACCTGGGGCACAGGTCGCGGCCCAAGCGCGCCGCGGCGGGCGCCCCGCTTGTTGTTGACATTCGACACCAGGCGGCTCTAGAGTCCTTGTTGTAGGGTGTCGACACTATGACAGTGACGCAGCGCCGCGATCTTCTGCAGGGCACGCTCGACCTGCTCATCCTCCGTACACTCCGAACCGCACAGCCCGCCCACGGGTGGTCCATCTCCGAGCGCATCCAGCACGTCTCGCACGACGTGCTGCAGGTGAACCAGGGATCGCTCTACCCTGCCCTGCACCGGCTCGAGAAGCAGGGGTGGATCACCGCGGACTGGGGCGTGTCGGAACTGGGACGCCGAGCGCGCTTCTATCGCCTGACCGCGAAGGGCCTCCGCCAGCTGGAACGCGAGACACGGACGTGGGAGGAGCTTGCCAGGGCGATCGGGCGCGTCCTCGAGCTGGCGTGATGAGCGGCTGGTCTCCATGGCGTGCCTGCGCCCGCCTCGTCGGGCGTGTCACACGGGCCGATCCCGATCGCGACCTCGATGACGAAACCGAGTTCCATCTGGCGATGGAAGCGAGGAAGCACGCCCTGAATGGATTGGACGAGGCCGAGGCCCGCCGCCGCGCGCGTCTCTCCTTCGGCGGCGTGGCGCGCGTGCAGGAGGAGTGCCGAGATCAGCGGCGATGGGCCGCTCTCGAAACGATCCGCCGCGACGTGGTGGACGCCGTCCGTGGATTCAGGCGCGATCGCGGATTCACCCTCACGGTCGTCCTGACCATCGGGCTCGGTCTTGGGCTGAATGCGGCCCTCTTTTCGGTATTCAATCACTACGTCCTGCGGCCGCTGGCGATCCGCGATCCGTACCGTGTGTACGCGCTGTCATGGCAGGATGCGGGCGGACGCGCGCACTCGTTCTCGTGGCAGGAGTTCGAACAGCTCCGGCAGGATCGGACGACGTTCGACGAGGTCGCGGCAACGCGCTTCCTCGTCTCGCGCATCGACGGGCACCCTATGCAGGGGCAGTTCGTCACCGGCAACTACTTCCAGCTGCTCGGTATCAAACCGGCGCTCGGACGAACGCTGCTTCCCGACGATACGCGAGTCCCGTCGCAGGGGTTCGTCCTTGTCCTGAGCTACGCCGCATGGCAGGACAGCTTCGCGGGCGATGTTCGCATCCTTGGCCGCACCCTGCACGTTCACGGCGTACCGTTCGAGGTCATCGGTGTCGCGCAGCCGGGGTTCGACGATCTCGGGGACACACCGATTCAGTACTGGGCTCCGCTGACGGCCGCGCCCGTCGTCGATGGTGCTGGTGATTTCTTCACGTCGCCCCGGCCAGAGGTCGTCCGCATCCTCGGCCGTTTACGACCGTCGCTGACGGCCGCTCAGGCTCGAGTCGGTCTCGCGACCCGGATGCGCGTCATGACCGCCAGCGCGCCTGTGTCCGAACGATCCGCTGGAGTCGTCCTTCAATCCAAAGCGACGGCCGTCACGCTGTCTGGAGAGCTCGTGGCGGTGGGTGCGCCGCTGGCCGGAGCATTTGCGCTCGTCATGCTGCTCGCATCGGCCAACGTCGCGAACATGCTGCTCGCGCGCGGCATGTCGCGGCAGCGTGAGCTCGGCATCAGAGTGTCGCTGGGCGCCAGCCGGGGCCGGTTGATCCGCCAGCTCGTGACGGAAAGCATTCTGTTGGCGTTGGCCGCAGCCGCTCTGGGCGTGGTGCTCTCAGAGGCGCTGATCGCCGGCGCGATTCGCATCATGTTCGACACGATGCCTGCCGATCTGGCGCAGATCATTCACACGGAACCGATCCACGTCGACCTCCGAGTGTTCGCGTTCACGCTTGGTGCGGCGTTGTCAGCGGTACTTGCCTTCGGCATGCTGCCCGCGTTCCGGGTGACGCGCGGCGACATCTGGTCGGCGACGCGCGGCCAACTGTCCTCGACCGTGTCGGCCAATCGCCTTCGCGGACTGCTCGCCACCGGTCAGGTCGGTGTCTGCATACTCCTGATCCTCACAGCCGGCATTCTGCTTCGTACCGCGACGGCGATTCGGCGCTTCGATGTGGGCTTCACGACCAGCGGCACCGTGGTCATCCGCGCCAACGACGCGTCCCACGGCCGCGTTCTGGCGGCATTGACCGCCCGGACCGATGTGCGTGGTCTCGCGGGAGCGGCGTCGACACCATCGAATGGGATGCTCCCGAGCCTGATCGTTTCGACCCCGGATCGCCATGTGAGTCTTGGCACCTGGTACAACGACATCTCGCCGCTCTACTTCGATCTGATCGGCGTACCCATAGTCGCCGGACGCCGCTTCTCAAACGAGGAGGCGGCCGCTGGAGCGCCTGTCGCGATCGTCAGCCGGTCGACGGCCAGGCAGCTGTGGCCTGGGGCACATGCCGTGGGACGCGAGCTTCTGATCCGGGCCGAATCTGCCCGCAGTCGTGGCCTGCCTCCGTACGCATCGGTTCGCGTCGTCGGTGTGGCAGACGACCTGGTCACGTGCTGCGTCGTACTCGGGAAGGATCCGGCGATTATCTACTTTCCAGCGCCTCCGACGCGGCCGGGACTGTCTTTGGTCGTCGGCGTGCCGGGAGATGCGGATCGCGCCGCACATCAGCTGGAGGCCGATCTCGCGATCCTGGCCCCAGGGGCGGTCGAAGAAGTACACGCGCTCGGGCAGTACGTCGCCGCGGGTGTGTATCCGTTCCAGGCGGCTTCGTGGATCGTGCTCGCGCTGGCGGGTCTCGCTCTCACGCTGACCGTGACCGGCATCTACGGCGTCATCGCGTATATCGTGGCGCAGCGCACGAAGGAAATTGGAATCCGAGTAGCGATCGGGGCGACCTCCTCAGCAGTCGTACGGCTCGTGCTGCAACACTCGCTCGTCATCGCGAGTGTCGGACTCGTCGGCGGGATGAGCGTGGCCCTCATGGCAGGACTGCTCCTTCGAGCACGCCTGCCGTTCGTCAATCCTCTCGATCTCGCTGTGTTCGTCGTGGGAGGCGTCGTCGTGCTGGTGACGGCACTGGCCGGCGGCGCGATTCCAGCTCTTCGCGCATCCAGAATCGACCCCATTCTCACGCTCCGTAACGACTGACGGCCCTCACGGTTCAGTTGGCTCACAGCGCTGCGCATTCTTACTGCGCAGCAGCCACCCTAATCGCGCGGCGAGGCCTGGTCGCGCGTCCTAGAATGCGCGCATGCTCCAGCACGCACGGCTTACGCGCCCGGTGCGCTCGTGGTGCTCATGACTGAGATGGTGGCGTCTCAGATACCTGCTCCGAATCCCGCACGGCAGCTGCGCGATCTGTTCGCGGCCGAGTGGGACTGGACGATGAAAGAGAACCCGACGTGGGCGTCACGCTTGGGCGATCGCCGCTGGAACGATCGCTGGGAGGATGTCAGCGTCGAGAACGTCGAGCGGCAGTACCAGCATCGGCGCGACGCGCTGGCGGCGCTCGAGCGGATACCGCGGGAGCAGCTGTCGACTGCGGACCGCGTCAGCTACGACATCTTCCAATTTCAGTATCGGAGCGATCTCGAAGGGTATCCGTACGAGCAATTTCTGATTCGAACCGACACGCAAAACGGCGTGCAGAACACCGAGCAGCTCGTTCCGACACTTCGCTTCTCGACCGTCGAGGACTACGAGGACTGGCTGACGCGGCTACGCGCGTTTCCCACGTACCTCGAGCAGAACATCGCATTGATGCGACGCGGGATCAGCCATCGGATCGTGCTGCCGCGGACCATCGTCGAGCGAGTGGCGGGGCAAGTGGCGCAGCTGGCCACGCAGCCGATCGAATCGAGCGGCTATTTCCGTCCGTTCGTCGACTTCCCCTCCACGTTGCCAGAGGCCTATCGTCAGCGCCTGTCGCGTGAGGGCCGAGACGCGGTGGCCAAACAGGTCCAGCCGGCCTTCGCCGCTCTCAAGACGTTCATCGATCGCGAATATCTGCCCGCGTCGTACCCGCACGTTGGCGTGTGGCAGCACCCGCGCGGCGCCGAGACGTATGCCTGGCTGGTCCGGCAGTACACGACGACTGCGATGACGCCCGACGACATCCACACGCTCGGCTTGTCCGAGGTCGCTCGGATCCAGGGCGAGATGGAGCGGGTCAAGGCCGCCGCTGGATTCACGGGTTCGCTGCACGAGTTCTTCACGTTTCTCCGCACCGACCGACGGTTCTTTTGTACGACCGGATCCGAGTTGCTGCAGACCTACCGTGCGGTGGCCAAACGCGTCGATCCTGAGCTCGTTCGAGTGCTGAAGACGATACCGCGCTTGCCGTATGGTGTGATTCCCATTCCAGAGAGCATCGCGCCGAACGTCACGACGGCCTACGCCGAGTACGGAGCGGCGGACGGATCACGGCCCGCGTACTACTGCGTCAATCTGTACAAGCCCGAGACGCGTCCGACGTGGGAGATGATGGCGCTCACGCTGCACGAGGCGGTGCCCGGACACTGCCTCCAGGGCTCGCTGTCGCAGGAGCTCACCGACTTGCCCGAGTTCAGGAAGAACGCTGGCTTCACTGCCTACGTCGAAGGCTGGGCGCTGTACGCCGAGTCGCTCGGCGACGAGATGGGCCTCTACGACGATCCGTACTCGAAGTTCGGGCAGCTCACGTACGAAATGTGGCGTGCCGTGCGGCTCGTCGTCGACACGGGCATCCACGCCCGGCGATGGACTCGCGATCAGGCCGTCCGATACTTCATGGAGCACGCGGCCAAGACCGAGTTGGATGTGACCAACGAAGTCGATCGATACATTTCGTGGCCGGCCCAGGCGCTGGCGTACAAGGTCGGCGAGCTGCGGATCAAAGAGATGCGTCTGCGCGCGAGCTCGCGGTTGGGCGCGGCGTTCGACCTGCGTGAGTTCAACGATCTGTTGCTGTCAGCGGGGCCGATGCCTCTCGACGTGCTGGACCGTCGGGTGGACGAGTGGATCGCTGCGCGGTAATCCGACAGGTCAGCTCGTTCGTTCGAGCAGCAGATACGCGCTGCCGCGATCGTCGGGACGTTCGTTCCCTTCCAGTTCGTTGAAGTGGGTGTCCACCACGCGCCCACCGAGGGCGTCCACGGCGCGCCGGAGCCACGCCTCGCTGAACCTGCAGCCCCAGGTCCAGCCGGGGGCCGGCGCTTCGAAATAGTCGGCCCTCCGGTCGGCAAGCGACACGACCGATTGCACGATCAAGTACCGCTCCGCCGCCTGCCACGACGCCCTCAGGACCTGGAGCGGGTCGCTGACGTGGTACAGCCCGCCAAGATTGGCCACGACCGTATACGTCTCGCCGTCGCGCAGGGCGTGCACGTCACGTTGCTCGAAGGACACGTGATCGATGCCGAGCCGTGCGGCGATGGTGGGCGCGAGCCGCAAGTGGCCGTCGCGATCGTTGTCCACGCCCGTCGCATGGTCGGCGCCCAATCGCCGCGCGGCCATCGTGTAGTAGCCATCGGCGCAGAAGAGCTCCAGGAACGTCAGGCGATCGGCTGCGGTGCGGCGCGATTTTGCGATGGCGTATTGGATGTACGCCCGCAGCATCGGCGCTTTGGCCCGTTGGTTCGGCCGGAAGATGCCGGCGATCTGTTCGTTCGTCGCGCCGAAGAACTCGTAATCGTGATAGAGCGGACCCAGGTCCGTCAGATCGATCGGCATCGACTTTCCCATCACAGAAACAATTTGTCCAGATACTGGGGCGCGTCGGCGAACGGCGGCGCCGTACCCGATGCGACGTCGTACAGGCGTTCGTGGCTCACCCGGGCGGCCGTGCACAGCTCCTCGTACGGACGGTTGCAGACGTCGGAGAAGCCGATGTTGTAGCACTCGCCGTCGAAGCGGCCGATGGCGCTCTCGTCGTACAGGATGAAGTAGTGCGTGCCGACGCACCACGGCTTGGCTGCGGCGTCTTCGACGTACACGCGGTACGCACGTCCGCGGTCGGCCTGTGTCTTGACGCGGCCGATGCCGCTTGCCGGCAACCCGGCATCCAGGGCACCGAAGTGCCATTCGCCGACCATGACCGGCATCTTGAGCATCTCGGCGATGTGCGCCATCTTGTCGGCCGGCACACGCGACTCATAGCAATTCATCGAGAACACATCGAAGACGCGCATGCCGTCGACAGCCCAGTCCGGCGGGACGGTGTAGTAGCGGATGCCGAGATTCAGATGATTGGGATCGACGGCGCGGCACGCGTCCGTCAACGTGCCGAACAGTTTCATCACCATCACGCGGCTGAAGTCCGCCAGATCGCGTTCGGCCGCCGGTGTGAGGCGCTGCCGCCACTCGCCCGCAGCGACGGCCGCGAGCGTCACGGGAATGCCCCACGCCGCTGACAGTGCCGCATCCGTGGCGTATTTCTTCGCCAGCGCATCACGGAGCGCTGCGCGCGAGGCGCATTGCCGCGTGTTGAACAACATGCCCGCGGCCGGCGTCTCGCTGGCAAACCCCCAGGTCGGCTCGTTCATCAGAAAGTATCCGATGAGCGCGGGATCCGTCTTTGTCGCGGCCAGCTGCTGCGCGGCACGTGCCGCGTCCTGCTCGAACCGCGGATCGAACACATCGGGAAAATCGCGGTACACGACTGGCGCGCTTGCCGCTTCGAAATCCAGCGGACGCACATACGGAAACCGGGCGATGCTCGCCACCTTCCAGTCCGACCAGTTGCCGACGGTGTTGAACCCCAGACGCCGGAGCTCCGCCAGCGCAAGCGTGTTCCAGCGGATCTTCCAGTCCTCGCCGAATACCCGGATCAAGTTCGCGGCGAGATAGTTGACCATCGGCCGGTTGCCGGCCTTTTCCGTGTAGATGTCCGCGAACGGCCCCGTCTTCTCCGGCAGCCACGTGAGGCCACGTTCCAGGCCCTCATAGTGAGCTGCCGTGTCCACCCGCACACAGTCCAGTCCCGCAGACCAGAATGGATGTCCGTCCGGGTCGACAAGCCACCAGCGCGTGCCGTCGTGGTGCGTCGTGAAGAAGCGCTTGCCTTCGAGCTGGCGCGCGGCGAACCCGCCCCACGCCGAAAACGCCGCGGGCCACTTCTGGCTTGGCGCCTGCCCGAGCTGTCCACGCAGCCGCTGCCGCAGCTCGGGCTCGCCGCGTGTCTTGCCGGACCAGTCCCGGATCGCTGATTGCCCAAACGCGTCGAGCAGCGCTCCCTTGGGCAGGTGCGGAGTCACGAGCCGCGGCGGCTCCTCCACGGTCGCGGTGATGGCGGTCTGGCACCAACGAACCGGTGCGTCGCCCTTCCGGAGTATGCGGACCTGCATGCGATCCACACGAGCGAGGTCTACGCGAGCACCGCCGGCCATCGGTTTGAGCCAGGCACCTTCGCGGGGAAACTGCCATCGGTTCTGCGTCACTGCCTCGCCACGCATACGCATGCGTGCTTCGGCCTGCGGCAGCGCCGCGTACGCGAGCGTGAACGCCGGGCCAGACTCCCCTTCCTGCAGCACTAACTCGAACACGGCGAGGTCCGGGCCTTCGGCCAGGATGTTGGCCGTCAGGAACAAGGCGCCCGACAGAGCGCCCGCTGGAAACTCGTACGTCACGCCATCCTTCGGCGCCTGGGCCTCGTACCACGCTGCGCCGGGGATGATCGAAGGCGCATCGACCGTGCGGCATGTTCCCACCATCCCCTTGGGATACAGGATCACGGGGAACGATCCAGGCGCGGCGCGAAGGGGAACGGTGGAATCGAGTCCGACTGCGACGGCGCCGACAATAGAGGTGGTGGCCGCCAGGAACGTGCGGCGCGTCACGGTCAGATCGTTCGAAGACATGGCGACATCATATAGGCGCGCGCCGTGAGCACGTCTGCACGGAACGTCGCGCCACACGGGCCGTGGCACTGCCTACGGCTCTGTGTACAGAACTCTTACAATCGCCCGCCACGAAAGCTGTTAGGGTGTTTATGGCTTGAAAACACTCATTTCTTTCGAAGGAGCTCCGGTGAGCGCAGCGATCGTGCGGCCGATCAGCCGCTACAGCACCGTCAACTGGCTGACAGCCATTGTCATGGTGATCTTTCACGTTCTGGCCGTCGTGGCCCTGTTCTACTTCTCCTGGACCTTGCTGGCTGCCACCGTGGCTCTCTATTGGGTCGCTGTCGGATTCGGGATCAGCCTCGGGTACCACCGGCTGCACACGCACCGCTCGTATCAGGTGCCGAAGTGGTTGGACTACTTCTTTGCGGTCTGCGGTACGCTCACGCTCGAAGGCGGGCCCATCTTCTGGGTCGCTACCCATCGCATCCACCACCAGCATTCCGACACAGACGCCGATCCCCACACGCCGCACCACGGTGGGTTCTGGGCGCACATGGGATGGATTCTCTTCGGCGAGACCCACCACAATCAGCCCGACCTGCTGGCCCGCTACGCTCCCGATCTCGCGGACGATCCCTTTTATCGCTGGCTGACGACGTATCACTGGGTGCCGCTGACGATATCCGGCTTCATTGCCCTCGCGCTCGGTGGCTGGCCCGCGGTGTACTGGACCGTCTTTCTGCGAGTCGTCGCCGGCTTGCACGCGACGTGGCTGGTGAACTCGGCGACGCACATGTGGGGGCGCCGGCGGTTCGCGACGCGCGACGATTCGAAGAACAGTCTGTGGGTGGCGCTGCTGACGTTCGGCGAGGGATGGCACAACAACCACCACGCGCATCCGACGTCGGCTCGTCATGGACTGGCCTGGTGGGAAGTCGACGTCTCCTGGCACACCATCCGGTTCATGCGCGCCATCGGTCTGGCACGCCGGGTACGCGTCGCCTCGATTGAAGGCTACATGCGACCGGACCGCGAAGCGGCAGCATAGCCGTCAGTTCGGCAGTCTGAATTCCGCAAGCCGAAGTCCGGCGGGCGGGGCGCATCGACGACGATCCCGATGCCCCCGCCCCCCCATCCATTCCGCATTCCGCATTCCGCACTCCGAATTCCGCATTCCGAATTGATTTATCCTCTCCCTTGTGCCGGTCAGCAGCCGTCAGCGGATCGCGGCCTCGATCGTCCTCGGCTCGTGCCTGGTCACGGCTGCCGTGGCGCTCAACGTCAGCTGGATCCTGCTCAACTGGCGTGAAGGCCTCCTCCTCATCTTCGGCGTCATCTTCTTCCTCGTCATCATTGCCGGCGTCGTGCTGAACACCATCTTCCTGGTGCGGGAAGTGCGCCGGAACGAACAGCACGATACCTTCATCAACGCGGTCACCCACGAGCTGAAGACGCCGATTGCGTCCATTCGCCTCTATCTCGAGACGCTCCAGCGCCACGATCTCGATCCCGACAAGCGCCGCGAGTTCTACCGGGTGATGGTCGAGGACAGCGATCGTCTGACGCGCCTGGTTGAGCAGGTGCTGCGAGCGGCGCGATCGCCCCGCCAGCGGCTGCTCCATCGCACGCCGGTCGATCTGCGTCTGCTGGTCACTGAATGCCTCGACGTGGCGCGCCAGCAGCATCACCTGAACGCGGACGTGCTGAAGCTGCTCGAGGCACCAGACCTGCCGGCCGACACGACCGTCCTCGGCGACCCTGACGAACTGAAGGCGGCTGTGCTCAACCTGATCGACAACGCGGTGAAATATTCCGGTTCCCATGTGGCGATCGAGGTCGAGCTCGTCGCACTCGGTGACGGCCGGATCGCTGTGCGTGTCCGGGATCACGGGATCGGTATTTCCGCGCCCGAATTGAAGCGGATCTTCCGCCGCTTCTACCGGATCCCTGGCGCTGTCGCTCTCAGAGTCAAAGGGACCGGCCTCGGGTTGTTCATCGTCAGTGCGATTGCGCGGAAACATGGCGGTCGCGTGTTTGCTGAAAGCGAAGGCCCCGGCCACGGCAGCACGTTCACGCTCCAACTGCCACGGGCGCCATCGGCATGAGCACGATTCTGGTCGTCGAAGACGAACAGCACCTGGCGCTCGGGCTTCAGTTCAACCTCGAGGCCGAAGGGCACGTCGTCGAGCTCGCGGAATCAGGCGAGACCGCGCTGCAGCGGTTGAAAGCCGGGCCGCCAGTCGATCTCGTGGTGCTCGATGTCATGTTGCCTGGATGTGACGGCTTTCACGTCGCCCGTGATTTGCGGCAGTGGGGATTGTTCCTGCCGGTGCTGATGCTGACAGCGCGCGGGCACGCGGAAGATGTGCTGCGAGGATTTGCGGCGGGTGCCGACGACTATCTCCCCAAGCCATTCGAGCTGTCGATTTTCATCGCGCGGGTCAACGGTCTGTTGCGTCGCTGGGAATGGATGCGGCAGCTGCAGTCCACACCTGGACCATCGGTGCGCCCGCCGGATCGCTTTTCGTTTGGCGACCGCGTCATCGACTTCGACACCCTCGAGCTGTTTCATGGCGAGGAGCGGCTTCAGCTGACGGCCATGGAAGCGCGGCTTCTGCGCTATCTCGTGCAGCATCAGGGCCGAACGGTGTCGCGGAAGGAAATTCTCGAAGAGGTCTGGGAAGTGCGCGAGGATACCGACACGCGCGCCATCGACAACTTCATCGTCCGGCTCCGCCGCTATATCGAGGACGATCCGACTGAGCCGCGGTATCTCGTAACAGTCCGCGGCGTCGGCTATCGTTTCGAGCCCGACAACCACGGCCCCGGGTAAGCTATTCCTCATTCGTCAATCGTTCAATCGTCCTCGATCATTCGCCGGATCCACAGATGCTGCATCCCGATCGATACTTCTCGCCGATCCCGGAAGTACGTGCGATCGCGCGCGCGCTGTATCAGCGCGTCGCGAATCTGCCGCTCGTGTGCCCGCACGGCCACGTCGATCCCCGAATCCTGGCCGAGGACACGCCGTTCCCGGATCCCGCCGCGCTGATCGTCATTCCGGACCACTACATCACGCGGATGCTCTACTCGCAGGGAGTTCCCCTCGAGGCGTTGGGCGTGCCGCGGCGGGACGGCGGCCCGGTGGAGCGCGATCCGCGGGCGATCTGGCGTACGTTTGCGAGTCGCGCGTATCTCTTCGCAGGCACGCCGAGCGGCGCCTGGCTGTCAGACGAGCTCGAGCGTGTCTTCGGTGTGGACGAGCCGCTGACTGCGGCATCGGCTGACCGCATTTACGACGCCATCGAATCGCGTCTCTCGACACCGGAGTTCCGCCCGCGCAGGTTGTTCGAGCGGTTCAATATCGACGTGCTCTGCACGACCGACGCGGCCAGCGATCCGCTCGAATGGCACCAGCGCCTTCGGATATCGGACTGGGGCGGCGACGTGCGACCTACGTTCCGTCCGGACCGCGCGATCGACATTCTGCACGCCGGCTGGGCTGACGAGATCGCCCGCATCAGCGAGCTTTCAAAAATCGACATCTCGACCTACGAGCGCTACGTCCGCGCGCTCGAGAATCGCCGCGCGCACTTCAAGTCACTCGGCGCCACGGCAACCGACCATGCCGTGGAAGTACCCTGGACGGCGAGTCTGTCTCAGGAGGAGGCGGCATCGATCTTCGACCGCGCTCTGCAGAAAACGGCGAGCGCCGCAGACGCTCGCGCATTCACCGCGCACATGCTCATGGAGATGGCGCGTATGAGCGTGGACGACGGGCTCGTGATGCAGCTGCATCCGGGGTCGGCCCGCAACCACAATCAGGATGTGTTCGAGCGGTTCGGGCCCGACCAGGGCGCTGATATCCCGCTGCCGACCGAGTACACGCGGAACCTGTCGGCACTGCTGAATCGGTTCGGAAACGAGCGCGCCTTCACCCTCGTGCTCTTCACTCTCGACGAGACCACCTACTCGCGTGAGCTCGCCCCCCTGGCTGGCCACTACCCCGCCGTGCGCCTCGGACCACCGTGGTGGTTCCACGACAGCATTGAAGGCATGTTGCGGTTCAGGCAACAGGTGACCGAGACGGCGGGCTTCTACAACACGGCGGGCTTCAACGACGATACACGCGCCTTTCTGTCGATTCCAGCTCGCCACGATCTGGCCCGGCGCGTCGATGCGCAGTTCCTGGCCGACCTCGTCTCGCGGCACGTTCTGCGCGTCGACGAAGCGGAGCGCGTGATCGGAGAGCTTGCGGTCGGACTCGCCCGCAAGACGTACAAACTGGATCCGCGCGCCAGCGAGTGAGCGAGCGAATGACTGGATATTCGAGGCTGTTCGATCGCGCACTCGTGCTTGCGGCAATCGTCCATCACGACATGCCGCGCAAGGGCACCGCGATCCCGTACCTGATCCATCCTGTCCACGTAGCGACGATTCTGCTGCGGCATGGCTACGGCGACACACTCGCCGTCGCGGCGTTGCTGCACGACGTGCTCGAGGATATCGACTACGACAACGGCCGGGCTCAGCTTGCGATCCGCTCCGCGTTCCCACGGGCCGGACTCCCGGACGCCATTCTGACGGGCGAGGCGTTTCGCACCGCCTTCGACGCGTTTCTTGCGGCCGAGTTCCCGGCCGACGTGCTGACACTGGTACGAGCCGTCACAGAGCCCTCCAGCTCTCAGTCACCGGTTCGGAGTTGGACCGATCGCAAGACCGATACGCTCGTTCGTCTCGCGGGAGCCCCGCACGACGTCGTCGTCCTGAAGTCCGCGGACGCGCTCCACAACGTGCGCTCGATTGTCGAAGACATCGATCATCACGGCGCGACCGTGCTGGGGCGGTTCAAGGCGGCTCCGGCAGACACGCTCTGGTACTACGAGGGCGTGGCCGGCCACTCCCGGGCGCGCCTCGACAATGCGCCCATCGCGCTCGAGCTTACGGACGCGACTCGCGCACTCGCCACGATCGTCCGCCCGGCGTAGTGAGTCCGCATCCCGCACGCCGGAACTCCGAAATCTAACCTGTTGCTCACCGCGCGCTC
The DNA here is from genome assembly GCA_046731935.1 of Acidobacteriota bacterium. Lineage (GTDB taxonomy): Bacteria > Acidobacteriota > Vicinamibacteria > Vicinamibacterales > JAENWD01 > CAVUPP01. Next base: position 4,035 of record JBKPMA010000326.1, on the reverse strand, counting down.
AGGACCTGCGCGCCGCCGGTGACTACCCTGACGTGAACGTAACAGGCGGGCCGACGCCAAGCCAGGCACGCCTGCATCGGATGTCAGGAGAGTTGAGCAATGTGGTGGAACTATCGACGCCGGATCGCCGGAGTGGGAATGTTGGTCGGATTCGCCGCTCCAATGTCAGTCGTGGCCTCGCCCGCGTCACAACGCCCCGCGGAGATCGTCCAGAGTAACGACAACCGCCACCAGGCGGGCACGCTCGCGTTCGGCACCCTCTGGCTGCGAATTCGCGCGGCCGAGGGTACATGGCGCCCCGAGGGGGCGGACGGCCCTGCGCTGTCCATCGAGGCCCTCGGCGAAGAGTCAGCGCCTCTCACGGTGCCCGCGCCGCTCATTCGCGTGGCCGAAGGCACACGAATCGCGGCCAGCATCCGCAACGATCTGGCCGCTCCGCTGGCGATGCACGGCCTGTGCGCCCGCGACGGCAGCGAGTGTCCGCCAGTGATCGTCGCGCCGCATCAGACCGCCGACGTTCATTTTCCCGCGCCACGCGCGGGTACCTACCACTACTGGGGCTCGACCCTCGGAGCGCCAGTTCCCTTCCGCGAGCTCGCTGGCGCATTCGTCGTGGACCCTCCCGGTCCCGTCGACGATGATCGCATCATCGTGATCACGGAATGGAGCAGTCTCACAGGCGACGAGCTGCGCCGCGTCGTCACGGCCGACGATGCGGATTCGATGTTCGCGTCATTGCACCCGCGCATCGCCTTCATGCTGAACGGCCTGTCGTGGCCGGCCACCGAGCGCCTCCGCTATCCGGTGGGAAAGCCAGTCCACTGGCGCGTGATCAACCTGACGTCGCAATCGCACCCGATGCACTTGCATGGCTTCTACTTTCACGTGAACAGTCTGGGCGACGGTATGACGGACGTTCCCGTCACAAGCGACCAGGCACACAGTGTGGTGACTCAGCTGCTTCGTCCGGGCACGACGATGGCGTTGACGTGGACACCGGAACGAGCTGGCAACTGGCTGTTCCATTGTCACGTCATGCATCACGTATCGCCCGAGCGCCGGCTCGCTCCTACAGAGACGTCCGCGTCGAGCGCGCACGACCACTGCGACAAGGCCGGAGGCATGGCTGGCATGGTGCTCGGCGTGACTGCTTTCGGGGGCGATCCGGATGCGGGAGTGGTTCCGGCGCTCACCACCATGGAACGGCGTGTCCTGAAGTTGGAGATGGCACGTGAGGAGTCACCGGGCGGGCCTGTCTTCGGATTCCGCGTGTCCGGCGACCGCATCCCGGCGTCTGCTGCCTCACAGACCATCGAGACTCCCGGTCCAACGCTCGTTCTGCGTCGCGGAGAGCCCGTCGAGATCTCCGTCGTCAATCACCTCGGAGAGTCCACCGCGCTGCACTGGCATGGTATGGAGTTGGAGAGCTACTACGACGGCGTGCACGGCTGGAGCGGGCTCGGCGACCGGCTTGCGCCGATGATCGATGCAGGAGGCACATTCGTCGTGCGCTTCACGCCGCCGCGTACGGGAACGTTCATGTACCACACGCATCTGCACGACGAACGGCAGCTGCCCCTGGGCCTGTACGGTCCGATGATCGTCGTGGATGCCGGCGATGACTTCGATGCAGTGACGGATCACGTGTTCATGATCGGACGGCGCGGCATCGATCCGGCCGCGCCGAACGTGCTCATACCGGCGACTCCGGTCGTCGTAAACGGTGGCACCGCGCCCCGCTTCGTGTGGAAGTCAGGCGTTCGTCACCGCGTGCGGCTGATCAACATCACACCCGGCGACATTTTCTCGGTGTCGTTGCAGACGGCCCAGGGCCTCTCGACGTGGACGCCGGTGACGAAGGATGGCGCGCCGCTCCCGGCGGCTGCCCGCGTTGCGGCGCCCGCTCGCCAGACGATCGCCGTCGGCGAGACGTATGACTTCGAAGTGGACGTGCCCCCTGGTGTCCGGCAGCTGTGGCTCGAGGTCAGAACCACGAGCGGCAAGTGGCAGGCGCAGGGACAGGTCGTCCTCAGGTAGTCGTCGAACCGCCTGCGGCAGCGTGATGCATCGTGTGCACGATCTCTCCGGTGACCGCGAAGAGGCGCCACGGGTCGCCGTCACCCGTCAGTGGATGCGCCCCGCGGTCCTCGAACAGTACGCCGGATCCGGCGACGAGGTCGGTTACCGTGCGCGAGACGAGCACTTCGCCGAAGGCGAGTGCGCTCACCGCGCGCGCGCGATCGAAGGCGACACCGGTCGGGCGGCCGTCCGGCGTGAGATCGCATTCGCCGGTATGCAGGCCGAACGATCCGGCCCGTCCGAACCTCGGGCAGGCGCCAGACAGCGCGCGCGCGCAGGCGATCGCGCGCGCGGGTCCATCGAATGCGGCATAGAAGCCGTCCTCGGTGAAGGTGTGGCCGCGCCCGCGGAACCATGCGATCTCGCGCTGAACGTGTGAGGCGAACGCCGCGTCGTCTGCGCCGTGTCGCAGCGCGGAGTCGATGCGCGCGTACATGACGGTGGCGAGCACTCTGTCGCGCGGGGGGCCTTCGGTCACCGAACGCAGGAAGACCGCGATCTCGTCGATGATCGCGTCCTGGTCGCCGACAAACGGCAGGTGGTCGTCTCCGGGCAGCTCGACGTACCGCGCTCCCGGCACGAGTCCGGCGACATAGCGGCCTTCTTCGACGCGCAGGGTGCGATCGCCCGAACGGTGAACGACTAGCGTCGGGACTCTCACCAAAGGAAGCACGTCCCGTACATCGATGTCGGCGTTCATCTGTGTCAGCGCGAGCGCCGCGCCCGGGCTGGCGCCGAGGCGCAAGTACGTGCTCCACCACTGACGGAACGCCGGATCGTCGGCGCGGCTTGGTGCGCGTGCCTCGATCCCGACCGGGCCGCCCCAGTTGGTCCGGATCTCTTCGAAGAACCGTTCGCGGGCGTCGCGCGTGGGTGCCCAGGGATAGTCGGGTGCCCAGAGGCGCTTGGCGTACGTGCCCACCATGACCAGCGCGCGCGTCTTCTCCGGATAGGTGGTCGCGAAGAGACTGCACATCGGACCGCCCTCGGAGACGCCCAGCAGCGCAGCCTCGCGGGATCCTGCCGCTGCCATGACCGCGCGTACGTCGTCCATGCGCTGCTCGAGTGTTGGCAGCGCCACGACGCGATCCGACAGACCCGTGCCGCGCTTGTCGAACAGGATCACTCGCGAGAACTCCGCGAGCCGCCGCAGGAAACGCGCGAAGCTCGGCTCGGTCCAGAAGCATTCGAGGTGCGACACCCACCCCATGACAAACACCAGATCGATCGGTCCATTCCCGAACACCTGGTAGGCGATGTTCACGTCGCCGCTTCGCGCGTAGTGGGTCGTGGGTACTTCGAAGTCTGGCGTGCGTTCAGCGGGACGCTCGGCCGGCGCGGGATCGTCGCTCCGCGCGTACACCGTGACGGGCGCCATGAAGCGATATCCGCGGCGATGTGCCGTTTCGATGTATCGCGGCTGTTGCGCGTCGTCGTCCAGCGCCCGGCGGATTTCGCGGATGCACACCTTGAGTGCGGCATCGCCGACGAACACGTCGGTCCAGATCGCGTCGAAGAGCTCCTGCTTGGTGACGAGGCGGCCGGCATGTTCCGCGAGGTACTTGAGCACGTCGTACGCGCGTGGCGTGAGCGACACGACCTGGCCGTCGCGCCGCAGCCGGGCGCCAGCGCGATCGAGCGTGCACGATCCAAATACGAGCGTATCGACCGGCGTGGGACCGGGCGTCAACTGAGGCATGGACAATCCGTCTTCGATCGCGCCCTTACGATACGGCAAGACGGGCTCCACCGTCAGGACCACGGTGCACTCCGTTTACCGTCGTCTCCCGAGCGCAAGCCTATGAACGCGGCGAGCTCGTCAAGACTTTCGAAATGCGTGGCATCGGCACTGCGCATGTGCTGGACGCGACCGTGGAAGCGCCCGGCGGTCGGATTTGCGTCCGGTGCGAGCTGCACCAGGAACACACGACCCGTCCACGAGCCGTGGTCTTCGTG
>JBKPMA010000325.1:0-22035 GCA_046731935.1 Acidobacteriota bacterium | reverse complement strand
CCGCACTCCGAACCTCGAATTGTCTATTGAGGCTGCGCCTCGACGGCCACCGGCTCCTGCTCCTTGAAGAAGTCAGGCGCCTTGCTCGACAGCCAGTTGAACAGGTGCCGCGTCTCCATGAAGCGGCCGGCATTCGACCGGGCTCCGAGAACGACAACTGCGACCTGCTGTCCGCTTTGTGGGAGCCGGAGCAGCGTGGCGAGACAGTAGCCCGCCTTGGCGATAAAGCCCGTCTTGCCGCCGCGCACGTCCACGTCGCCCTTCATGACCAGCTGGTTCGTGCTGTGCACCGTGAGCGGTCCACGCCGCGTGCGGAACGTGTAGTACGGCGAGCGCATCACCGAGGCGATCCGGTCGTCGCTTGCGGCAAGCGTAATCAGCCGCGCCATGTCGTAGGCCGACGACATGTTCAGGGGATCGAGGCCTGACGGATCCGCGTAGGTCGTGTTGTCGAGACCGAGCTCCGCCGCCTTTTCATTCATCCGGACTACGAACGGCCCGGTCCCATTCGTCGACACACGCGCAAGCGCGCGGGCCGCGGCGTTGTCGGAGGCGATGAGCGTGAGGTGCAGGAGGTCGTCGACGGTGACGTGATCGTTCGTATGCAGGTAGGTGTGGCGCGCACCGAATACGTCGCCGCGCTCTACCACGACTTCACGTGTCAGGTCAGGATTCTGTTCGAGGAACACCGACGCGGTCATCACCTTCGTGATGCTGGCGATGGATCGCTTGTCTTGCGAATTCTCTTCCCAGAGCACCTGCCCGTTGTCCGGGTTATAGATGATCGCCGCCGCCGCCCGGATATCAGGAACCATCGTCCCCGTATCGTCGAGCTTGTAACGCGGCGACTGTGCTTCAAGCCACAGCGCACGGGCCCGTGCCGCGCGTGCTTTGGAGTAGCGCGAAGGCCGTCGGGACTTGCGCACCGTCTGCGTGGCGGTCGCTGTGCGGGCGTGAGGCGCACGGCGAGCTTTGCTGACAGTGGTTGGCTGTGTCGCGGGTGTGGCGCCTGCCGCAGGTGCGACAACGGCCACCACAGCTGCGCAGACAAGCGCAGCGCCAGCGAGAAGCGACGAAATTCGATTGGACACTCTGGGCACGCTCCGAACGAGAAGGCTTTCCAGACTCATCGGCATGATACCAGACAATCTATAGCGAAAAAAGAGGTTACCTACGGCTGCACACGGCCAGGCTCAACTGGGTGCCGTGGAAAGTCACGCAGGTGACAAATCCGGTACCACACGCGGTCCGTTTACTCGAGTCGGATCCAAGTCATTGGTGGATGCGATCCAACGTGCCACGTGGCGCGCGTGCCGATCGCCGCATGCTGTTTACCACAAACGACACGGACGACACACATGTTCTGCTCAGAGGCATAGTTTGCTCGCGCAATCGGCAGACTGCTGGTCGAACGCGTCACGTATGCGACCACCATACGTCATCGTCAATCGCGGTACACAAATTGCTTTGGTGGCGCGTTATGGGGGGACCAATGAGCCTCGTTCGTCTACTCGGGTTCACTACGCTCGCATGCGGATGCGTGGTGGGCCGCTATCGAGAGGTCGCTACCAGCCGGGAAGTCGCATACATCGAGGAGAAGGGCGTGCAGTGCACGCTCCACGCGCATCGCCGCAACCACACGGTGGCTGCTGCGTCTGCGTCTGCTCCGGCGACCGTCCTCGCTGCCCGCGCCTCCTGACACGCGTCGCGCATCCGGCTTTCCGGTAAGATGGCGAGCCGGTGCCGAAACCAACGCCTGTTGCCGTCCTCCGGTCGGGGGACGCGATCCTGCAGTTTTTCCTCGGTGATTGCGTAGATCTCCTTTCCCGCCTCGCTCCCGCTTCCATCGACTGCATCGTCACGTCGCCACCCTATAACCTGGGCGTCGCGTATCGCACCTATGACGACCGATTGCCGCGCGCGCAGTATCTGGCGTGGACCGAGCAATGGATCGCAGCCGCGCGGCAGGCGCTGTCGCAGAACGGTTCGCTGTTCCTCAATGTCGGCGGAAAGCCGACCGATCCGTGGACGGCCCTCGACGTCGCGCAGGCGGTGCGACCGCACCTGCACCTCCAGAACACGATTCACTGGATTAAATCCATCGCCATCGAACGGGAAGCCGCCGGCCAGGCCACGGGACTTGAAGAAGACGTCGCCGTCGGCCACTACAAGCCGATCAACAGCGAGCGATTCGTCAACGACTGCCACGAGTTCATCTTCCACTTCACGCCGACCGGCCACACACCGCTCGATCGCCTCGCGATTGGCGTCCCCTACCAGGACGAATCAAACGTGACGCGGTGGCAGGGTGCGCGCGGCGGGCTCCGCTGCCGCGGGAATACCTGGTTCCTGCCCTACGACACTATCCAGAATCGGGACAAGGATCGTCCGCATCCGGCCACATTTCCGCCGCGTCTGCCCGAACACTGCCTGCGACTGCACGGTCTCACGCGGATCCGGACCGCCGCCGATCCGTTCACGGGGCTGGGCAGCACCGCGGTCGCCTGCGCGCAATTAGGCGTGAATTTCGTGGGAATTGAACTGGACGAGGACTACCTGGCAGAGGCCGTTCAGCGCACCCGCGCGGCCATCGAAGCACGGTCTGCGAGGTCGGCGCCAGCCAGCAACCGCTGACCGGCGCGCCACCCGCTCGAACATTTACTGGGTCTTTGCCTTCTTCGGCGCCGGCGGAAGCTTCAGCGAATACGACTGACGCGATTTGATGTCGAGGTTCGGCTTCTTCGAGGTGATCTCGAGCTTTCGCGTCCGCTTCAGCGGGTCGGGGTTGGTCGAGTAGTAGCCGAGGACGTAATAGTCGCTCGTCTCGTTGTCGATCCGCTTGATGGCCTTGTCGAAATCGTTCGAGTTCACGGCCGCAAACCCGCCGGTCTGTTCCGCCAGGACGCGAAGCGTGTCTTGCGACGTCCTCAGGTAGTTGTTCCACTCCGTCGGATCCACGTCCTGGTCGATGTCGGCGCCCGCCACGAGTCCACGCGGATCGATCGTGTAGAAGGTCGCGTTCGCGCGATTCGCGGCGCGTGTGAGCTCCGCAATCTCGCGAATCAAGTCCGCTTCGCTGAATTTCGCCTCGGACCGTGAAAACGGATCGAACTCGTCGCCCGTCATCGAGTAGTTGGAGTTGTTGGCGGTCGACGGATTGATCATCTGGCCGGGCGTCTGGTACTTCTGCCCGACGAGGTTGGGATCGCCGTAGCGGGCGCCCTCGAACGGATTGAAATCGTAGCCGTTGCTGACGTAAACGATGGCTTTGCGCCGGTTGTGGACCTGTTCGAGGTTGCCGATGATGTCGTAGGCCGTCGAAAAGGCCACGTGCGCGCGGTATTTCACCTCGCTCAACCCTTCCGGACCGTGACCGCCCGCTTCGATGATTTCGTTCGGTTTCAGGGCGCTTCCCGAAATCTTGTTGATGGCTTCGTCGAGCCGCTTGGGATCGTAGGTGAGGTCGATCGCAATGGAGGTCGGCCCGGTCGAGACCACGCCGAACATGTCGCCGTCGTGGACAAGATCTTTCCTGATCTTCGTAAACAGCTGGCGGATCCGCGCCGTGTCGCGGAAGTCCAGATGCAGGTCGTCGACGAAGAACAGGAAAATCCGGCCCGCTGCGTCGTTGGTCGGCCGGGTGGGCGGCAGAATGATTCCCTCTTGCGGCGCCGGCGGTGGCGGCAGGATCTGGTTGAGCACCCGCCCACCATGCACGAGGACCAGCGACGCGACGTCCTGGCGAACCCCGTCCTCCAGGATCTGGAAGTCGTCCTTGTTCATGTCCGCCACGAACTGACCATTTTGGTCACGGACGATGACATCCGTCGTCACCAGATCGACGGCCACGCGGAAGTCGGCTGGGGGCTTTTGCGGTTCAGCAGGCGGCGTGGCGGATGCGGGCGGTGTCTGGGCCGGCCCGGGAGCCTGCGGCGCAGTGCCCCCAGGAGCCGGCGCCTGTGCCAGGACGTATGTCGTCAGAAGGCTCGCGAAAATACCGATGCGAGCCAGGCGTCTCGAGTTCATGGCCATAGAGTCAGTATAGCGTCCGACCGGGGAGTCGGAACGTTCGTTTGACGTTCGCTGGGGGCGCATGGCCGGACCGTTCAGGCCCTACGCGCTCGGTTCGGGGTCGTTCTCCGGCGAGTCGTCTTCTGGTTCGTCGAAATCGTCGGCCGGATCTTCCGGCTCGGCAGATGGCCCGGCAGCAGGCGGAGCTGTCTCCGCGCTGCTCGCCCCGGGAGCGCTTGGCGCCCCTCCGATCATCCGTTCACGTCGCCGCCGGTTCCGTCGTCCACCGCGCCGGGTCCTCCGGCGTGGCGTCCCGACCTGCTGAACCACTTCGGCGAGCACTTGTTCGAACTTGTCCAGCCCCTGCGTGACGTCGTCAGCGGTCACCCAGCTGTCAGGATTGAGGAGCTCCGCACGCTCGGCAATCTTGTCGCGCGCGCCCTGGTCGAGAGGCGCCGCGTGAACCCGGGCCATGACTTCCGCGTATCGGCCGCGCAGCTTCGACAGTCCGAGGCTGCCGAGCGCGTGCTCGGCGGCGGACAACGATTCCGCACTGGGAACCGACGACGACTCGGCGCTCGCCTCCCAAGCCGCTTCGGCCTCCACGTCGAGCACCGCGGCAGGTTCGGCGACCTCGGCCGCGGAGACGGCAGACGGCTCGGCTTCCACCATCGGCATCTCGGGCGGCGGCAGCGACTCAATGCGCCGCTCCGGCCCCGAACGGGGCCGGTCGCGGTTTTCCGAGCGGCGGTCGCGATCGCGTCGAGCCCGCCAGCCCGGCCCCTCGTCCGGCTCGGCTGCCGCAGGCGGCTTCGCCTCGAGAATACGGTCCCAATCAAAGACGATGTCTGGATGCTCGTGCTCGAGGGCGCGGATAGCGTCCTCGTCAATTGCGGCGCGGCCGACTTTCACATGCGGTGGCGTGCGAAACCAGTACAAGACGATGGAGCGCTCGCGCCCACGCCGGCGGTCTGTGTGCACGAGGAACGTACTCTCGTAGCCGCGACGATCCCGGGTGAATTTCAGATGTGGCACTTCGTCGCGAGCTCAGCGGCGCTTTGCGGTCGGACCCTTGCGAGCGGCCGTCTTCCGCGCCGGAGCGGCTTTGGCGCGCTTCGCCGCCGCCTTTGGCGCCGGACGCGTTGGCGCTGCACGCCGGGGCGCGGCTGCCCTCGCCGGCTTCTTGACCGGTGGCGCAGGGGTTTTCGTCGTGGCAACCGTCGCCGCGCGCGGCGGCGTGGGCGCTTTGACCACGGGCGATTTGACCACGGGCGATTTAACTACGGCGCGAGTGGGTGGTGTGGGTGTCGGACGGGGAGCGGCTGCCGAGCGCGGTGGATCCGGGACCTTGTGAACGAGCGTGAAGCGCACCTGGTCGCCGATGTTGTCGAAGGTCCAGATCTCGGTCACGGCGGCCTCGTGGTCGGAGGCGAGCCGCCGAGCCATATCTACCGCACCTATGGGCACATACAGGTGGAACGGCACTTTGAGCCGCCCGTACGCTGCCCACTGGGCCATCGCTTCGAGATGGTTAATCGACTCCCCCGTCTCGACCTCGACCACGCCTTCGACCCGCCGTCCGCGTTCTGTGGAATAGAGTACCGCGTCCGGGTACATGGCCTTCGGGCCAACGCCGACACCGGCATTCTGCTCGGCGCCAGGGTTGATGCCGACCTCGAACTTGCGCTTGTACTTGCCCGGCAACAGGCGGATGATCCGGTCGTGCTCGAGCTGCTCCCTGACAGGCCGAACGAGGATCGGGCTCACCTAGCTCCTCCGAAAGAACGGACGCCGCAAAACGACGCAATACTATATCAGCGACGGTTGAGATGCTTCGCCGTTTCGCCCGCGTCCACTTGTCATCGATATCATTGCCACTTTTCTGACGCCATCCTATGAACCGACTCACACTGGCTGCTGTTACCCTGCTCCTCCTGTCACGCCCCGTTCCCGGCGTTGCCCAGACATCGTCTGACCGCGCGGCAGTCGACCCGCCGGCGTCGGTCCGCGCCGTTCTCGACGACATCCGGAAGGCCGACACCGGCAATCTGGCCGTCTCAGAAGAAGATGGCCGCTTCATGCGTCTCCTCGTGGCGTCATCGCGCACGAAGCGAGCACTCGAGATTGGCGGCGCCAGTGGTTACAGCGCGATCTGGATCGGCCTCGGCCTCCGCACGTCTGGCGGAACGCTGGTGACGATCGAATACGACCCGCAGCGCGCTCGCGAAGCCAAAGCCAACATTCACCGCGCCGGCATGGACGACGTCGTCACGGTGGTGTCGGGCGACGCGTTCAAGGAGATCCCGAAGTTGCAGGGTACGTTCGACTTCGTGTTCCTGGACGCGTGGAAGCGCGACTACCAGAAGTTCTTCGACCTGGTCTTCCCGCGGCTCGATCCTGGCGGTCTGTTTCTCGCGCACAACGTGGTCAACAAGCAGACCGAGATGGCGGACTTCCTCGGCACGATCCAGAAGAGTCCGGCGCTGTTCACGACCATCGTGTCACCGGGCAGCGAAGGGGTGTCGGTTTCCTGGAAGAAGCGTCCGTGAAACCGGTCCATATCATCGGCGCGCCGCTGGATCTCGGGGCCGGTCGCCGCGGCGTCGACATGGGCCCGTCGGCCATGCGCATTGCGGGCCTGAACGAACGGCTCACGGCGATCGGACGGACGGTTGGTGACAAAGGCGACCTCGCCGTCCCGATTCCTGAGACGCAGCGGCCCGGAGACGAGCGGAAGAAGTACATCCGCGACATCGCCAAGGTGTGTACGCGTCTCTACCAGAGCGCGCTGGCGAGTCACGTCGCGGGCGCGATCCCTCTGGTGCTCGGTGGGGACCACAGTCTCGCCGCAGGCTCGGTGTCGGCGAGTGCCGAGATGGCGCGCCGTGAAGGTCTTCCGCTTGGATTGATTTGGGTGGATGCCCACGGCGACATCAATACGCCGGCGACCTCGCCGAGTGGCAACGTCCACGGCATGCCGCTCGCCGCGCTACTCGGCCCTGAGCCCGCGGAATTGGCAACCATCGGCGGCTTTTCACCGAAGGTTCGCCCGGAGCACACGGTCCTCATTGGCGTGCGCAACCTCGACGACGTGGAAAAGACGTTGGTGCGTCAATCCGGCATCCACGTCTTCACGATGAAGGACATCGATCGCGCGGGGATCGCGGCAGTCACCGAACAAGCCATCCGGCTGGTCGGACGCGGCACCGCCGGCATCCATGTCTCATTCGATCTCGACGTCTGCGATCCGGGGATTGCACCCGGCGTCGGTACACCGGTGAAGGGCGGTCTCGACTACCGGGAAGCCCACATGGTGATGGAAATGATTGCGGACTCGACCCTCCTCCGCGCGCTCGACGTCGTGGAGGTGAATCCAACGCTCGACGTACAGAACAACACGGCGGTACTCGCAACGGAACTGGTGCTCTCGGCCCTCGGGATGAAGATTCTGTAAACCACGCCCGCGGCCGTGGCCGCGGCATGTCCACTATCGGAGGCGACTCATGAAGATTCGGTCCATCACCGCGTTGGGCGCGGCGCTGCTCTTTCTGCAGGCCTGTTCACTCGTCGCACAGGAAGCGAGAAAGAGCCCGCACGAGACCGTGAAGGCGACGATTGACGGCGCGAACATCTCCATCGAATACGGACGCCCGTACATGAAAGGGCGGAAGATCGAGGGTGGCTTGATCCCGTACGACTCGATCTGGCGCGCCGGGGCCGATGAAGCCACGACGCTGACGTCCGACAAGGCGCTGGTGATTGGCGGCACGAAGGTGCCGGCGGGGAAGCACACGCTCTATGTCGCGGCGACGGCCGGCGACTGGCAGCTCGCGATCAACAACCAGACCGGCCAGTGGGGCACGGATTACGACGAAAAGCAGGATCTCGCGCGCGTCGTGTTGACCAAGACGGCCATCTCGGCACCGGTCGAACAGTTCACGATCCTGATCGAACCGAACGCCAGCGGTGGCGGCGTCATTAAGTTGCGCTGGAACGTGACCGAGGCGTCGGTTCCGTTCAGCGTCGCCAAGTAGAAGCGATCGGCGACGAGGCGCGCGTCCGCAGCTATTTGGGTAGCTGCGGACGCAGCACGTCCACCAGTTCCTTGACCGCGTTGGCGGACTTCTGCAGGGCGGCCTGCTCCTCGGCGTTGAGCGTGATTTGCACGATCTGTTCGACGCCGTTCTTTCCAAGCTTCACCGGCACGCCGACGAATAGATCGTGGATGCCGTACTCGCCCTGCAGGTAGACCGAGCACGGCTCGATCTTCTTCTTGTCCTTCAGGATGCATTCGACCATCTGCGCCGCGGCCAGGCCCGGGGCGTACCACGCGGACGTGCCGACCAGCTTCGTAATCTCCGCGCCGCCATCGGCCGTGCGTTTGGCAATCGCGTCGATGCGCTCTTTTGGCAGCAGCTCGGTGATCGGGATGCCCGCGACGGTCGAGTAGCGCGCCAGCGGCACCATCGTGTCGCCGTGGCCGCCCAGGACGAACGCGTGCACGTTCTCGACGGAGACGTTCAACTCGGCGGCCAGGAACGTCCGCATGCGCGCCGAGTCGAGAATGCCGGCCATCCCGATGACGCGCTCGCGCGGAAATCCGCTCAGTTTGTGGACCGCCCAACACATGGCGTCGAGCGGGTTGGCGACTGGCACGATGATCGCGTCCGGCGCGTACTTGACGATCTTCTCGGTGACCGACTGCATGATCTTGAAGTTGGTCAGGAGCAGATCGTCGCGGCTCATTCCTGGCTTGCGCGGCACGCCGGAGGTCACGACGACCACGTCCGACCCGGCGATGTCTTCCCACGTATCGCCGCCGATCAGCCGCGAGTCAGAGCCTTCGATCGGACACGCCTGGTAGATGTCGAGCGCGACGCCTTTCGCCTTGTCCGCGGCGATGTCCATGACGACGACATCGGCGAGCTCGCGGTTGGCAATGGCGCGGGCGCACGTGGCGCCAACGTTGCCGGCGCCCCCGATAACGGTGACCTTGCGATTCATAATCTGCCTCAGCCCTTCAGGTGACCGATGAGCGCGTCGGCGAACTGCGATGTCCGAAGCTCAGTGGCTCCGCTCATCTGTCGCGCCAGATCGTACGTGACCCGCTTCTCGGCGATCGTCGTGGCGAGCGCCCGTTCGATCCGCTCCGCCGCATCGTCCCATCCGAGATGGCGCAGCATCATCACGCCCGACAGGATCACGGATCCAGGATTGATCACGTCCTTGCCGGCATACTTCGGCGCCGTCCCGTGCGTGGCTTCGAAAAACGCGATCTCGTCGCCGATGTTCGCGCCGGGCGCCATCCCGAGCCCGCCCACCTGCGCGGCGCAGGCGTCCGACAGATAGTCGCCATTGAGATTCGGCGTCGCGAAAATGTCGTAGTCGGCCGTGCGGGTGAGCACCTGCTGGAAGACGCTGTCGGCAATCCGGTCGTTGATGAGCAGCTTGCCTTCCTTCGACGCGCCAGCGGTCACCTCGTCCTCCGTGACGATGCGGTCGCGGAACTCGGTCTTGGCGAGGTCGTAGCCCCAATCGCGGAACGCACCCTCGGTGAACTTCATGATGTTCCCCTTGTGCATGAGGGTGAGCGTCTTGCGATTGTGCGCGAGCGCGTAGCGGATGGCCTTGCGCACGAGACGCTTGGTGCCGGTTTCCGAGATGGGTTTGATGCCGACGCCGGAATCGGGCGCGACCTTCTTCCCGAGCTCCTTCGAGAGGAACTCGATCAGTTTCGCGGCCTCCGGCGTGCCCTTGGCGAACTCGATCCCCGCGTACACGTCTTCGGTGTTCTCGCGGAAGATCACGACGTTCATGCGTTCAGGATGCGTGACGGGTGCCGGTGTGCCCTGGAAATAGCGCACGGGCCGCACGCAGGCGTAGAGATCGCGTACCTGCCGCAGCGTCACGTTGAGACTGCGGATGCCGCCGCCGACGGGAGTCGTGAGCGGCCCCTTGATGGCGACCTTGTACGTCTTGACGGCTTCGAGCGTGTCGGAGGGCAGCCACTCGCCCGTCAGCTGCTGCGCTTTCTCGCCCGCGAGCACCTCGAACCAGACGATACGCCGGCTGCCGCCGTACGCCGCGGCGACCGCGGCATCGAACACGCGGACGCTGGCGCGCCAGATGTCGGGTCCGGTTCCATCGCCTTCGACGAAGGGAACGATTGGATCGTGAGGAACGACAGGCTCGCCGTTCTTGATGGTGATGGCGGTGCCCTCTGAGGGCGGCTTCAAGTGTGTGTAGTTTGGCATACGGATCAGGACGCTGCCGCGCCGCGGGTTAGGTCACTTCCCCCGCGACGAACGTCGGCGTGCACAACTGCTGTGGAAAACCCTGTGGAAAAACCTGTGGACGCTCGCCGCGAACCCGCGTCAAACCGATGTGATGTGCGGTTTGCACCATCGTGGTGCGTTCGAGAGGAAGCGCCTCCGCAGTCGACGCGGCCGGCTTCCACAAAACTCCCAGAGTATACTCTAGGGACGCTCCAATCGATGGCGTCCTGCGACCAGTCCCCTGTCCTACTGCTCTCTCATTCAGGTTGGTTTCTCAAATGAAAATCGTTATCGCGGATGATCTTCCGGCGTCTGCCGCAGATTTGCTGCGCGCGGTCGAAGGCTGGACCGTCGACGCAAAGGCGGCACGTCCCCTGCCCGAGCTCGAGACCGCTCTTGCGGATGCGGATGCGCTGATCGTACGCAGCGCGACGAAGGTGACCGCCGCTCTGATTGCCGCGGCACCCAAGCTTCGGGTCATCGCCCGTGCAGGCACCGGCGTTGACAACGTCGATCTCGATGCGGCGAGCACGCGCGGCATCGTCGTGATGAACGCGCCTGGCGCAAACAGCATCAGTGTTGCCGAGCTCGCCATGGGATTCGTGCTCGCGCTCGCGCGCCCCGTGCCGGCCGCCGACGCCGCGATGAAGGCCGGCAAGTGGGAGAAGAAGAAGTTCGCGGGCGTCGAGGTGCGCGGCAAGACGCTCGGCCTCATCGGACTGGGCCGGATCGGACAGGAAGTCGCGCTGCGCGCGCGGGCGTTCGGCATGGAGATCGTCGCGCACGATCCGTTCATTTCCGCGGAGCTGGCCGCTCAGGTCGGCGCACAGCTCCGGACGCTCGACGAGGTGTGTGCGGAGGCTGACTATCTGTCGCTGCACCTCCCCGCGACGGCGGGCACGCGCAAGATGTTCGACGCCGCGCGGCTGGCTCGCTGCAAGAAGGGCCTCAAGATCATCAACACCGCCCGCGGTGAACTGATCGACGAAGCCGCGTTGGCGGATGCGATTCGATCGGGACACATCGGCGGCGCCGCGCTCGACGTCTTCACAGAGGAGCCCCCGAAGGACTGGACGCTGGCGCAGCTGCCCAATGTCATCGCGACGCCGCACATCGCCGCTTCGACTGGCGAGGCTCAGGAAATGGTCGGCGTCGAGACGACGGCGGCGGTCCGGGATTTTCTGCGTGAAGGTGTGATCCGGAACGCAGTCAATTTTCCGTCAGTGCCGCCCGAGACCTTCGCGCGCCTGCGACCGTACCTCACGCTGGCCGAGCGGCTCGGGTCACTCGTGGCGCAAATGGGCGAAGCGAGGACTGGCGCGGTTGGCGTGCGCTACTACGGAGAGCTCGCGCAGGGAAACAACCAACTCGTTGCCAGTGCAGTCCTCGCAGGACTGTTCCGTACGATGCTGTCGAGCGGCGTCACCCTGGTCAACGCGCGCAGCGTCGCTGCCGAACGCGGTGTCGAACTCATCGAATCGCAGAGCACGCGCGCCCGCAACTTCACCAGCCTGCTATCGGTGAAGCTCCATACGAGCAGCGGCGAACGGTGGGTCGAAGGGACGGTTGTCGAACCCTATGGTGCGCGCCTCGTGCTCGTAGATGGCGTGCCTGTCGAAGCGCCGCTCGAAGGCACACAAATCATCATCAAGAACGCGGATACACCCGGAGTGATCGGCGCCGTCGGCACGGCGCTCGGCCAGCATGGGGTCAACATCGCGACCTTCGCGCTGGGGCGCAGCGAGCGCGGCGCGATCGGCGTCGTGGGCGTGGATCCGGTCGATGCGGAGACGAGCGCGGCAGCGGTCGCCGCCGTGCGGCGCATTCCCGCCGTCACGTCCGCGGAACTGGTACGCCTCTAAGGTCAGCGGAGCGCGAGGCGGAGTGTGGTGCCGGCGGCGAGATCTTCGATTTCGACGCCGTCGGCGCCAATTCGGCGGATCTGGTATCGCAGTGCGACGGCTTCGCCTTCGTGGACGAGGAAGAGCCCATCCATCGCCGAGATGATCGCCGTCCGCGACGGTTGCCCATCGCGCACGTCCTCGGCAATTCCCAACAACTGAATATCCGGAGCGCCGTCGGGCGCCGGACCCGCGGTAGCAACCGCTTCTGCGGCGGCGACTGCGCGAGGCGGCTCGGTGCGGCGTGTGGCGCCGAACTGAAAGGGATCGCGATGCGAATCGTCGGCCGCCGGCATCGCGGCAAGCCGTTCACGGAGCCGTTGCTCGTGAGATGGGGTTGATATTGCGGTGTTCGCGGCCGCAGCGCGTGGCTGCGTGGCGGGTGCGCGGACAGGTCCGGGTCCCGATGCGATGACCCACGCGGTCACGACGACCGCACCGCCGGCGACGAGCGCTCCACGCCCGAGGGTCATAACGTTCGGTGGATCCTAGCACGCCTCCCGGCCCATGGCACACGGCGCTCCGCACACGGCAGGAACGCAGGCTTTCGGCTATTGGCTTGGGGTTCTTGGGCGTTGGAATTCACGGCGCACCGCACCTTTTCTGCGCACCTCTCTTCCGCACCTTCCGTCCGCACCTGAGTCAGAGTCGTTGTGCTATGATTCGATGTGCTCGCTGGTCCTGCCTCAGAGCCGACTGCACGTCCTCACTTCCGCCGCATCGTCGCCATCATCCCTGCACGCTACGAATCGACGCGTTTCCCGGGCAAAGCCCTTGCGGATATTGCTGGGCGTCCGATGATCGCGCACGTGCACGAACGCGCGGCCGCGGCACGTTCGGTCGACGCTGTCATCGTCGCCACCGATGACGAGCGGATCGCTCGAGCGGTCGAGGCATTCGGCGGCGAAGTCAGAATGACCAGCCGCGCCCACCGCAGCGGCACCGACCGCCTGGCGGAAGTGGCGCAGACGCTCGACTGTGAATTGATCGTCAACGTGCAGGGCGACGAACCGCTGCTCGATCCCGGCATGATCGATCAAGCCGTCGCGCCGTTCGGAGACGCGTCGGTGCTGATGAGCACACTCCGGCGGCGCATCGACGATCCCACGGATCTGGCAAGTCCGCATGTCGTGAAGGTTGTCGTCGATCGGCACGACAACGCGCTCTATTTTTCGCGTGCGCCGATTCCTCACCGGCGCGACGTCGGTCCGGCCGCAGCCGTGGCGTACAAACACATTGGTTTGTACGTGTACCGCCGGTCGTTCCTCCTCGATCTCGCAGCGCTCCCTCCGACGCCCCTCGAAGAGCGCGAGATGCTCGAGCAGCTGCGGGTGCTGGAGCATGGCTTCCGGATCAAAGCCGTCGAGACGACGGCAGACACGATTGGGGTAGACACGCCGGCTGACCTCGAGCGCGTGCGGGCGCTCGTCGAAGCTGGAACGGCGCGGATGCGCTAAGCCAACGCCGCAGCAGCGGCACGCGACTTAGGTGGTGCTGATGGACACGCGGGACTCGAGGGCGGTGAAATACATCTTCGTGACGGGTGGTGTGGTGTCGTCGCTCGGCAAGGGCCTGGCGGCTGCGTCGATCGGCTGTCTGCTCGAGGGCCATGGGTACAAGGTCTCGCTGCAGAAATTCGATCCCTACATCAACGTCGACCCTGGCACGATGAGCCCGTTTCAGCACGGCGAGGTCTATGTCACCGACGATGGCGCGGAGACCGATCTCGATCTGGGCCACTATGAGCGGTTCACGAACCTCACCACTACGCGCAACAACAACTGGACGACCGGGAAGATCTATCAGTCCGTCATCCAGAAGGAACGCCGGGGCGAGTATCTTGGCCGCACCGTCCAGGTCATCCCGCACATCACCAACGAGATCAAAGACAGCATTCAAAGCGTCGGCAAAGACGTAGACATCGTCCTCGTCGAGATTGGCGGGACGGTCGGCGACATCGAAAGTCTGCCGTTCCTCGAGGCGATCCGCCAGTTCCGCCAGGACGTCGGCAAGGACAACACGGCTTACGTGCATCTCACGCTCGTGCCGTGGATCGGTACGGCCGGCGAGCTCAAGACGAAGCCCACGCAGCACAGCGTCAGAGACCTGCGCTCTATTGGTATCCAGCCCGACATCCTGCTGTGCCGCACGGATCGCGTGCTGCCGCGCGACGTGAAGCAGAAGATCGCGCTCTTCTGCGACGTCGACGAGGAAGCCGTCATCACCGCGCGCGACGTAGACACGATCTACGAAGTGCCGCTGGCCCTTGCTGACGAAGGCATCGATCCCATCCTTCTGCGGCTGTTGAAGCTGCCGCAGACCGAGCGCCGGATGGAAGCGTGGGAATCGCTCGTCGAGCGGATCAAGAATCCGGCCGACGAGATCACGATCCACGTGGTTGGGAAGTACGTCGGCTACGAAGACTCGTACAAGAGCCTCAACGAAGCGCTGTATCACGGCGGGATGGCGCACGGTCTGAAGGTCGACATCCACTGGGTGGAAGCCGAAGCGCTCGAGCAGCCCGGTGGCGAGCACCTGCTCGATGGCGCGTCCGGCATCCTGGTGCCCGGCGGATTCGGCAACCGCGGAACGCGCGGCATGATGAAGGCGGCGGAAGTCGCCCGGTCGCGCGGTATCCCCTACTTCGGAATCTGCTACGGCTTCCAGTGGGCCACCGTCGAATACGCGCGCAACGTCTGCGGACTCACGCAAGCCGACTCGACGGAGTGTAATCCCGACACGCCCGACAAGGTGATCTACAAGCTCCGCGATCTGCTCGGCGTGGACGATCTCGGCGGCACGATGCGCCTCGGTGCGTACGAGTGCGTTCTCGCCCAGGGTTCACTGGCCCAGCAGATCTACGGTGCGACCGCGATCACCGAGCGGCACCGCCATCGCTACGAATTCAACTGCCTGTACGAGAAGGCGCTCCACGAACACGGTCTGATCATCTCAGGGCGTTCACCGGACGGGAAGTTCGTCGAGATCGTCGAGCTGCCCGGACATCCCTGGTACGTCGCCGTGCAGTTCCATCCCGAGTTCAAGTCGAAGCCGCTGACGCCGCATCCGCTGTTCGCGAGCTTCGTCGGCGCCAGCTACCGCACCAAGCAACTGGGCACGCCGGCAGGCGAAACGGCCAGCGTCAGCGCGTGAGTCGATGCGCCGGGCCCGCGGGGCCCGGCTCGCCAGCCTCCGCTCCGGTCCACCGCGCTCACGGTCCATCAGGTATGATCGAACCGTGCCATCTGTGACCGTCGGGCCGATCACCATCGGTGGTGGCCGCCCGCTCGTCCTCATTGCCGGACCCTGCGTCATCGAAAGCGAAAGCCACGCCATCGATCTCGCACGCGCAATCAGCGCCATCGCTGCCCGATGCGGAGTGCCGTACATTTTCAAGGCCTCGTACGACAAGGCGAATCGCACCTCGCTCGCGTCATTCCGCGGACCCGGCCTGGGCGATGGCGTGCGGGTTCTGGGGCGTGTGAAGGACGCCGTCGGCGTGCCGATCCTGACCGACATTCACGAGACCGATCAGGTCACGCCGGTCGCGGCGGTTGCCGATATCATCCAGATTCCGGCGTTCCTCTCACGACAGACCGACCTGATCGTTGCCGCAGCGAAGACCGGGCGGGTCGTGAACATCAAGAAGGGCCAGTTCCTGGCGCCGCTCGACGTCCGCCACGCCATCAGGAAGGTGACGGAATCGGGCAACGATCGCGTGCTCGTGACCGAGCGCGGGTTCTCGTTTGGCTACAACAATCTCGTCGTGGACATGCGCGCCTTCCCCATCCTGCGCGACCTCGGAGCGCCGGTCATCTTCGACGTGACCCATAGCCTGCAGCTGCCTGGAGGCGGTGACGGGGTGACAGCGGGCCTGGCGCAGTACATTACGCCGCTGGCGTCTGCCGGTGTGGCTGCCGGGGTCGATGGCGTGTTCCTCGAAGTGCACGAAGATCCGGCGCGCGCCAAGAGCGACGCGCAGAACGCCCTCGCGCTCGATCTCCTAGAGCCGTTGCTGCGGCGCCTCACGCGTCTCGACGCGGTGGTCCGGGAGTCCTGACGATGTCGCAATCGGGCTTGCCCGATCTCGATCTCGCCCGCCGTGTGCTGCGCACCGAAGCCGATGCCATCATCGGCTTGATCGACCGTCTCGACGAGCGCTTCGCGCAGGCGGTGCTGATGCTGCGCGACTGCAAAGGCCGCGTGATCGTCACCGGCATGGGCAAATCGGGGATCATCTCGCGTAAGATCGCCGCGACGTTCTCGTCCATCGGCAAACCCGCCTTTTTCATGCACCCCGCGGAAGCCATCCATGGCGATCTCGGGATGCTGCATCCCGACGACGTCGTCGTGGCACTGTCATATAGCGGCGAGACCGCCGAAGTGCTGCGCCTGATCGAGACGATCCGCCGGCTGGGGCCGCAGCTCATCGCGGTGACGGGGTCGCCGCAATCGACGCTGGCACAGGCCGCTGACTTGATGCTCGACTGCGGCGTGGCCGAAGAGGCATGCCCGCTGAACCTCGTTCCGACGGCGAGCACGACGGCGGCGCTGGCGCTCGGCGACGCGCTCGCGATGACGCTGCTCGTCGAGAAGGGCTTCCGCGAAGAGGACTTCGCGAACCTGCATCCCGGCGGAAAGCTCGGAAAGAAACTGATGCGCGTGGAAGCGCTGATGCACGCCGGCGCGCTGGCGCCCATCGTGGAGCTCGGCACACCGATGCGCGACGTGATTTACGAAATGTCGCGCAAGCAGCTCGGGATGACCTGCGTGGTCGACGACGGTCAGCTGGCGGGCATCATCACCGACGGCGACTTGCGCCGGCGGATGATTGACACTCCGAACATCCTCGACCTCCGCGCTGCGGACGTCATGACCTCTCACCCCGTCACGATTGCGCGTACCGTGCTCGCGCCGCAGGCTCTGCTGATCATGGAGCAGCGGAAGATCACGTCGATCATCGTGGCCACCGACGAGCGCCGCGTCGAGGGCGTCGTGCACCTGCACGATCTCTGGCGGACGGATCTCATTTAGGAGCTGCCGTGCCGACGGTCCAGAGCCGCGCGGCTCGCGTTCGCCTCCTGCTGCTCGACGTGGACGGCGTCTTGACCGATGGCACCGTGTTCCTGCACGGAGACGGCACGGAATCGAAGCGGTTCGATATCAAGGATGGCGCCGCGGTGGTCTGGGCCCAGCGGCTCGGGTTGCGCATCGGCTGGCTGTCTGCACGCCCGTCGCCCGTGACCGCGAGGCGCGCGTCGGAGCTCCGCGTGCGCCTCCTCGTCGAGACCTCGCAGCCGAAGATCACCGCGTATCAGCAGATCCTGCGCCGCGCCAAGCTGCCCGACGAAGAGGTCGCCTACATGGGCGACGATCTCCTCGATCTCCCGGTCCTGCTTCGGGCCGGTCTGGCGCTCGCCCCGGCTGACGCCGTCGGCGACGTGCGGTCGGCGGCGCACCACGTGACGTCCGCCCGCGGCGGCCGGGGCGCCGTGCGCGAGGCCATCGAGCTCATTCTTCGTGCGCAGGGACGCTGGCAGCCGTTCGTGGATGACTGGACCCGTCAGGCGGATCGGCCGTGAACCTGACGTCCGTACCGCTGCTCGTCGGATTGGTGGCGCTGCTGGCCGGCCTCGCCGTCGGCAAGGCGTGGGAGCGCTACAAGCTCCGCGATGGGCGCTGGATCGATCGGCGCCGGGCGCGCCAGTCGCCGCACTACATGGTTGGGCTGAACTTCCTCGTCTCGAACCATGTGGATCTCGCGATCGAAGAGCTGTCCAAGGCATCCAAGGCCGACGCGGATGCGCTGGAGATCCACCTCATTCTCGGCAACCTGTATCGGGAGAAAGGGCAGGTCGGACGCGCCGTCAACGTGCACCAGGCACTGCTGCAGCGGCCGCGATTGACCCCGCTCGAGCACGCTCACGTGCTGCTCTGCCTCGGCCTCGACTTTCGGCGCGGCGGGTTCGTCGATCGCGCGCTCGAGACGTTCAAGGAAGTGCTGCGGCTGGATCCCACGAACCGTTACGCGCTCGCCAATTTGCAGAAGCTGTACGAAGAACAGCACCAGTGGCACGACGCCTACGAGGTCCGGCAGCAGCTCTCCGCGCTCGAAGGGGCGACCGGCCAGAAGCGCGGTGCGACCGTTCTTGCGTTCCTCGAGAACGAGCTGGGCATCGAAGCCCGGTCACGAGGTGACGCGGCCGAAGCGTCCCGTCGCTTCCAGGCGGCGATCGACCTGGATCCGGCGACCGTACCCGCATACCTGCACCTTGGTGATTTGCGGCTGGAAGACAAGGGCGCCTCCGAGGCGGCCGCCACGTGGGAACGTGTTCCGGAAGTGGCGTCCGATCGCTCGTACCTCGTATTCGAGCGGCTGCGCAGCGCGTACACCACGCTCGGTGCCGAGGGCCGTTTCATCGATCTCTGCAAGCGCCTCATCACGGCGAACCCGCAGGACTGGCGCGCCCGCCTCGCCCTCGCACGCGAGCGCTCGCGCGCAGGCCAGCCAGGGGACGCGCTCGATTTGTTGTTCGAGGCCCTTGCGCAGAATCCTCACGCCCTCCTGGTGCACCAGGCGATCTGGACCGCGTTGGCAGAAGTGGCGGACCCAGGCCCCCGCGTGGCGCGCTACCTCTCGCTGACACGAGAGGTGGTCTTCTATCTCGACCCTCACCTGTGCACGCGGTGCCGGTACCGCAGTACCGAGCTCCTCTGGCACTGTCCGCAGTGCCACGAGTGGAACACGTTCATCGAAGAGCGGATGACATCCGCGCTCGACGAGGAAGTGTCAGACTGACCACGTGGCGATCAGCGCGTCTACCTGGCGGTTCGTGTCTTCGATCGACCCATTGGTGTCGATGACCACGTCGGCTCGCGCCACCTTTTCGGCAATCGATCGCTGAGTCGCGATGCGCGCGAGCGCGTCGGCTTTCGGCAGCCCGTCCCGCGCCACCAGCCGCCGCACCTGTTCGTCCGGCGAACAGGCGGTCACGATCACGAGATCGAAATCCGCTTCGCGGCCCGTCTCAAACAGCAGAGGAATGTCGGCGACGGCGGCGGCCGTGCCGGTGGGCAGGCCGGCGAACCAGCGTTCGATGGCGTCGTAGACGAACGGGTGGACGATCCCCTCGAGATCCTGCCGCGCCTGCGGATCGGCGAACACGATTCGCCCGAGCGCGCCGCGATCGATGGTTCCGTCGCGCGCGACGATGGTGTCTCCGAAGCGCTGGATCACACGGCGTTCGCCGTCCGTCCCGGGCGCGATCGCCTGACGCGCGAGCCGGTCGGCGTCGATGGTCGGAACGCCGTGCGCGTCGATACGCGCGAGCACGTGAGACTTGCCCGTCGCGATCCCTCCGGTGAGTGCCACTCTTCGCATCGACGCTCCCGGTCGGCGGTGAGATCGCCCGTCCTCAGCCAATCGCCGCCCGGCGTTCCGCGGCGACGAGCGTGTTGTGCAGGAGCATCGCGATCGTCAGTGGTCCGACGCCGCCGGGCACGGGCGTCAGAGCGCCAGCCACCTCCGCCACACCCGGATGTACGTCGCCAACGACGAGCGCGCCACGTTTGGCGAATGCTGCGCGGCGCGGCGAGTCGGGCGGAAAGAGGCGATCGACGTCAGCAGCGTCGGTGACGCGGTTGATGCCGACGTCCACGACGGTTGCGCCCGGCTTCACCCAGTCCGGCTGGACGAACGCCGTTCGTCCAATCGCGGCAACGACGATATCGGCCGCGCGAACGATGCCCGGCAGATCCTGTGTGCGCGAGTGACAGATCGTCACCGTGCAGTGGCGATGCAGCAGCAGGAGCGCCATCGGCTTCCCGACGATGTCGCTGCGGCCGATGACGACTGCGTTCGCCCCGGCGAACGGAATGCCGCTGCGCGACAGCAGCTCGATCACGCCGAGCGGCGTGCACGACACGAGCGTGGCGCGATTCTGGACCAGCCGGCCGACGTTGATGGGCGTGAACCCGTCCACGTCCTTCGCAGGATCGATGGTGTCGAAGACCACCTGCTCCGCATCCGCTCCCATGCCAGCCGGCAGCGGCGACTGCACGAGAATGCCGTCGTAGGCGTCACTGCCGTTCAGCTGTCGGACGGCGGCGAGAGCCTCGTCGAGCGACGCACTCGCCGGCAGGCGAATCAAATCCGTCCGGCAGCCGATCTCACCGGCAGACTTCAACTTGCTGCCGACGTAGATCGCCGAGGCCGGGTCGTCGCCGGCGAGGACGATGCCAAGTCCTGGTTGGCGTCCGTAGCGGGCGGTAAACGCGGCTATCCGGGGACGAAGTTCCTCGCGAATCGCATTGGCGACGGCGGTGCCGTCGAGCAGTCTGGCAGTGGCCATAAGCAGATGAGTGAAAACGATTTTTGAACGACGTCAGGCGGGACGGCTGGCGAGTCCCTCGAGGTCCCGAAGATTGGAGCCCGCACCGAGCACGAGCAGCTGATCGCCAGCCTGCATCACAGACTCGGGCGCCGGATTGAATTCCAGCTGGCCGCCGCTGCGCTCGATCCCGACGACGATGACGCCGAAACGCTGCCTCAGGTTGGCGTCGATGAGGGATCGTGCGGCCAGCGACGATCCCGCCACAATCCGCACCTGCTCGATCGAGAGATCGAGATTTCCGGCGCCGGTCGCCAGCTGGACGAAATCGACGACGGCCGGCCGCAGCGCCGTCTGCGCCATGTGAATGGCACCGATGTGATACGGCGATACGACGCGATTGGCTCCAGCTCGCAGCAGCTTCCGCTCCGCATCATCGGTTTCCGCGCGGCCGACGATGAAGAGGTTCGGCGCCAGGACGCGAGCCGTCAAGACGGCGTAGACGTTCTCGGCATCGGTGCCGACGGCCGCAATGAATCCGCGTGCGCGTTCGACGCCGAGCCGCTGCAGCACTTCTTCGCGGCTGGCGTCCGCCTCGACGGCCAGCATGCCGGCCGCGATGATCTCGTGCACGCGCTCGGGATCGCGTTCGACGATGACGAAGGGAATCCCCTGCCGCTTGAGTTCCTCGGCGACGACGCTGCCGATGCGGCCGTAGCCGCAGACGATGAAGTGCTGGTCGAGCCGCTCGATCATGCGCCGGATCCGCCGCTGCTCCAGCCGGAGGTGCAGGCCGCCCTCGACCACCACGGTCGCGAGCAGCGTGAACGTATAGAGTGCCGTGCCCACGCCGCCGATCAGCAGCAGCATGGTGAACGCTTCGCCGGCTCGCGACAGAACGTGGACTTCGCGATAACCGACGGTCGTGACGGTGATGACCGTCATGTAGAGCGAGTCCCAGAAGGACCAGCCCTCGACGATCATGTAGCCGAACGTGCCCCCGATCGTGACCAGGCCCAGCAGGCCCACTGCGAGGCCTGGACCGGGCAGCCACCACCTCGGGCCGCGCGGCGTCCGTGCTCTTCGTGCCGTGCCCGGCATCGACACGATCCTGCTATCGAGACGGGGCGTTCGGGTTCGAACTCCTGCCAGCGCGCGCGATTCCACGGCCCGCTAGGAACAGCAGCGCGCCCACGATCAACACGGCAATTCCGACTTCGTCGGACTGATGTGCGGTCACGCCGATCTCGTGCCACTTGGTGGTCGTTTCGGTGGTGATACCGAGCGCCGTCATCAGCCCGAGCAATGTCATCGCCAAGCCGCTGAACAGTACGAGTGCGCCGAGCACGATCACGAAGTTGCCCGTCGATTCGAGCGTCGTCCGGCGGCCGGCTTCGGCGGGATCGAACAGCGGACTGTGCAGGCGGCCATAAAACCAGTAGATGACCATCCCGATGTTCAGCCAGACGAGGAAGCGGACCCAGGTCAGGACCGGCAGACTCAACATCAGATAGAGAC
>JBKPMA010000324.1:0-12969 GCA_046731935.1 Acidobacteriota bacterium | reverse complement strand
CTCGCGCTGGTTCAGACCGAAGGCGGCGAGCACCTTGGGATCGGCCAGCATTTCCTGCGTGTACATCTTGCCGTCTATCCAGCGCGTGATCTGCTCGCGACGCGGGTAGTACTCGTACGACAGGTTGAACTCGCGCACGTAACCCCAGTACCGCTCGTACCCGGGCTGCGTAAACTGCTCCGCACCGCCATCCGCATACAGACCGTCGTCCAGACCCTCCCGGACAGTGAAGACGTGTCCGCCCGTCCGCTCGGAGGCCTCGAGCACGACGACGTCGTGGCCGCGTTTCATGAGCTCGTAGCCGCAGCAGAGTCCACCGATGCCGCCGCCTGCGATGATGACGCGCTTGGGCGCGCGCGCCTGCAGCCGCGCTATCGGCAGAGCCACAGCGGCGGCGGCGAGCTTCAGCGCGTCGCGGCGAGACAGGTCTCGAGAAGTAGTCGGTTCAGTGCCGGATGCCGGGCGGTCGTCCCGCGAGCTCATGATCGCCTCCGAAGAAGAATGACGTGGCACGAAGTATATGCTCAGTCCGTATCGATGGCCTCGGCCGCTCGATTCGCTGATTGTGTCGCGGCTTCCTGGCCGCGATTGAGATGGTCGGCGTACGCGCCCACGAAATGCACACGTCCGTGAGGTTGTAGCAGCGCCGGAAAGAATTTCTTCAGCGTGCCGACCGGATAGGCGGTCGTTTCGCACGCCGAGGCCCACGGATTCGTCGCCCAGACCACCGCCTGCGCCTTCTCGATGTCCTCGGATCGTCCGGGATACATCTTGCGGTACGCCGCGGCTGCCCCCTCAGCCGTCTGCGGCCCCGTCGACGTGCCAATGAGCACCGCGCGCGCCGTCCGGACGTCCTCGGCCATCCTCCACACCGCATTGAGCTCCGGCAGATTGAATTCCATCGTGGAGGTGAGATGGTCCTGTTCCCAGAACCGCGAACGCGTTTGAAAGATGACGCGCGTGTCGTGGTAGTACGGCACGTTCTGGATCGCATACACCTTCCCCGGCGGAAAGGCAGGCTCCACGGGAATGTTGCGCAGCATGAACGCCGACATGGCGCACACGAGATAGTCGGCCTCGTACGTGGCCGCCGCGCTGCCGACGCCAGCCGTGATTTTCACGCCGGATGCTGCGTGCTCGATCTTCGTAACCGGCGTCTTCAGCTTCACGCGATCACCGAGATGCTTCGCGAACGTGTCGGGCAGCGTCTGGTTGCCGCCGGTGAGGCGGAACACGTTTATGGCCAGCAGCGGGATTCCCCGCATGTGGCGGATGGCCGCATGCCAGACGGATTGAAGGGCCGATCCGGAACCGCCAATGAGTTTCAGCGCGGCCGGTGACGCGCCGTCCCGTCGGAAGAGCTCGGTCGTGCTCATCGCATCGAGGGCGTCGAGCCCGGCGTCGAAGGGGCGGTACTCATCGTGGAACGCGCTGTAGTAGGGCGCGTAATACAGGCCGGCGAGCTCGGGAAACGAGTGATCCTTCAGGAACCTCAGCTCGCGCGCGTTCAGACCCAGGCTGGCGAGGACCTTGGGATCCGCCAGCATCTCCTGCGTGTACATCCGACCGCCGATCCAGCGCGTGATGTGCTCGCGGCGAGGATAGTACTCATACGACAGGTTGAACTCGCGGACGTAGCCCCAGTACCGCTCGTAGCCAGGCTGCGTGAAGTGTTCGGCGCCGCCGTCCGCATAAAGACCATCGTCCAGATTGTCGCGGACCGTGAACACGTGCCCGCCCGTCCGCTCGGACGCCTCGAGAACGACAACGTCGTGGCCGCGCTTCATGAGCTCGTAGCCGCAGCACAATCCTCCGATCCCGCCTCCGGCAATGACAACGCGCTTCGGCGTGCGCGCCTGGAGGCGCACGACGGGGAGCGTCATAGCGGCGGTCGCGAGCTTCAAGGCATCGCGCCGGCTGAGTTCTCGAGGGATGGTGTGCTGCGCCACGGTTGGCGCGGAGTATACGGCATCCTCCGCGGTGTGGTGTGCGGTGCCGGAGCACGTGCGGATCAGGACTTGTGGCGGGCGCAGCGGTTCTTCTGAGCAATCTCGTCGCGCAGCGCATGTGCCGCGCTCGAATCCGGGTGAAATCGCAGCAATCGATCGACGGTCACGGCGGCCTTGGCCTCCTGCGCGGCGAGACATTGGCCGAGCGCGAGATTCAAACCAATCTCCTCGGCATATGGCTGGACGTCGAAGCTTGCCTGCCACAGGCTGAGCGCTTCACCGAGGGCGCCCTGCCCTGCCCGAATCACCGCCAGATTCGCAGCGGCCACCGGCTGCGAGGCGCCGGTGTTCAGCGCGCGCCGGTACAAATCCTCCGCTTCGTTGACCTCTCCACGCTGATGGCGAAGAAAGCCGAGCCGCGTCAGCACTTCTGCGTCGGCAGGCGATGATTCGGCGGAGCGTTGGAGCAGCTCCATCGCGCGCGCTTGCCCGTATGCGCCGCCTCTCGGCGCAATTTCCGCATACGCGAGACCAAGATCCCGCGGGTCGGCCTGCGCAGGGCCGAATGGTGCCAGTCGTATCTCTGCCGGCGCCGGCGCGTCGTGGTCGACGCGCGGCTTCCGCAGGATGCGGTGGTCGGTCACTGCCGTGTGCGAGACATCCGGACTCTCGAGGCGCGGCATGTGACAGACGGTGCATCGACGCTCGGCGGGATGGTGATCGTTCGCGAGCGGCGCGTGGCACGACAGGCATCGCTGGCGGTAGTACTCCGCGCGTTCGGCGGCGGCAGGGGGGCGATGTGGATCGTGGCAGGTGGTGCACGTCATCCGGTCGCCACTGGCCTGCTTGCACCGGCTTGCGGCCAGCGACTCGACGTGGCTGACTGCGCCAGGCGTCTGTTTGTCGCGCGTCGCGGATATGAACACTGTGAGGATGTCGCCGAGCCGCTGGCCCGGACGAAAATCGTCCACTCGATGACCGGAGCGCGCGATCCGCGAGAGGCCTTCCAGGTGGCACTGCATGCAGACACTGTCCCGGGCTTCCGGCGACAGCCTGGCGGGGTTGATGATCGTCTCCGGACGCGGATCGCGGATGTGCGAACCTCCGGCGCCGTGACACCGCTCGCATCCAACACCGGATTGCAGGAACGGTGCACCGAGGAAGCGATTGGCAGTGCCTGCGGACACGGGCTGGACCGCGCTCGCGTGACAGAAGAGACAGGTGGCATCGACGGGATGGTTCAGGGCGAGGGTCGTGACGCGTTCGTAACCCGGTGACATGTCCCACGTGCTGCGCAGGGCGTAGTAGTTGACCGGCGACTGGAACAGGAATCCGTCGATGGCGAACAGGTACGTTCGCCCTCGCGTGTTGGAACCCACGTAGTAGCCCAGCGCGACACGGCCGGACACATCCTTGTCGCGCACGCCCTCGTACGTGAGGGCGGCTCCGTCCTGGTCTTCAGAGATGGTGTAGCGGATGCGCGACGACGGGTGAGTAAAGGTCCCGGCGACGACGTGGCCGCGCGCCGGCCCGCTCGTCTGGGCCATTGCCGTGCGCTCGTACGACGTGACGATCGCTGAATGACACGGACGACATGCCTCGTTGCCGACGAAATCAGACTGGGTGGCGGAGGCAGGCGGCGGCTGTGCGAAGCCAGTGAGATGGTGCGCCGCGGTCGGAGCAATCAGCGTGACGGCCAGGACGGCCGATACGGCAGTCCCCCAGATATCGCGCCCCATGGGTCTCGGCCGCCCCTGCAGCGTAGGCGCCCGTCACACCTGATTACCAGCACGATGCGGCAAAACTGCGACAGGACCGCTAAACTTTCATAGGCGTTTCATCGTCCAAGCCGAGGATCCTCATCTCGGCGGAGCTCGTCTGCATGCTCAACCTGAAGCTTGCCCTGCGCACACTCATCAAGACCCCCTTCGTCACGAGCGTCGCGGTGCTGTCCCTCGCGCTCGGTATCGGCGCCAACGCAGCCATCTTTTCGCTGTTCGATCAACTGCTGCTGCGTCCGATGCCGGTGCCAGCACCCGATCGGCTGGTGAACCTGTCGGCACCAGGGCCGAAGCCTGGATCGCAGTCGTGCACCGAGGCTGGGAACTGCGAAGAGGTGTTCAGCTACCCGATGTTCCGTGATCTTCAGAAGCAGCAACGTGTCTTCACCAATATCGCGGCGCATCGCAGCTTCGGCGCCAATCTCGCCTACAAAGGTCAGACGCTCAGTGCTGAAGGGATGCTGGTCTCTGGAAGCTACTTCCAGGTGCTCGGACTCGTGCCGGCGCTTGGACGCCTGATCAATTCGGGCGACGACCGTGCCGTCGGCGAGTCGCGAGTCGTCGTGCTGAGCTACGAGTACTGGCACCGGCGGTTCGGCCACAATCCGTCCGTGTTGAACGACACCTTGATCGTCAACGGCCAGGGGCTCACGATTGTCGGCGTCGCGCCGCGTGGGTTCACCAGCACGACGATTGGCGCCCGTCCCGAGGTCTTCGTCCCGATCACGCTCCGCTCGGCGCTCGAGCCCAACTTTCACGACTTCGGCAACCGCAGGAGTTACTGGGCGTACCTGTTTGCCCGGCTTCGTCCTGACGTGGCCATGGAACAGGCGCACAACGCGCTCAACGTGAACTACCACGCGATCGTGAACGACGTCGAAGCCCCACTTCAAAAAGGCATGAGCAAGCCGACGCTGGCGCGGTTCCGGGCGAAGCAGGTGCTTGTGACGCCCGGCGCACGCGGTCAGAGCTCGGTCATGACCGAAGCAAAGGCGCCGATGACCATGCTCATTGGCGTGACGACACTCGTGTTGCTTATTGCGTGCGCGAACATCGCAAATCTTCTGCTCGCGCGGGCAGCGGCTCGCTCCGGCGAGATGGCGGTCCGCGTGTCGATCGGGGCCGGTCGAAGGCACCTGATCGGACAATTGCTGATCGAATCGCTGCTGCTGGCGCTCATCGGAGGCATCGGCGGACTGCTCGTCGCCCGGTGGACGCTCGATCTCATCATCTCGCTGCTTCCCACCGATGCGGTCGACATGGTGGCCGCAGGCATCGACCTGCGCGTACTCGCCTTCGCTGGCGTCGTGACGCTCGCCACGGGGCTGCTCTTCGGACTGTTCCCGGCGCTCCATACGACGCGGCCGGATCTCGTGCCGCTCTTGAAGGGGCAGAGTGGCCAGCAATCCGGCAATCGATCGGCGGCGCGCTTCCGGCTCTCGCTCGCAACGGCGCAGATTGCGCTGTCGATGGCCCTGCTCGTGGCGGCTGGCCTCTTCACACGCAGCCTGATGAACATCAGCCGGGTCGATCTCGGACTCAAGGTCGACAATCTCGTCACGTTCGGCCTCTCGCCGGAGCTGAATGGGTACACGCCGGAGCGTTCACGTCTACTCTTCGAGCATCTCGAGGATCGGCTGCGGGCCGTTCCCGGAGTCACCGCCGTCACGGCCTCGCTCGTGCCAGCGCTCGCCGGCAGCAACTGGGGCACGGACGTCACCGTAGACGGGTTCAAGAACGGACCCGACATCGACAACAACTCGCGCTTCAACGAAGTCGGCGCCGGGTACTTCAAGACGATGGGCGTTCCGCTCATTTCGGGCCGCGAATTCACGCGGCAGGATGCGCTGAACGCACCGAAGGTGGCGATCGTCAACGAGGCCTTCGCGAAAAAGTTCAACCTGGGACGCGACGCCGTCGGCAAGCGCATGGGATCCGACGGAAAGGACACGAAAGACACGGAGATCATCGCGCTGGTCCAGAACGCGAAATACAGCGAGGTCAAGGGCGAAGTGCCTCCGCTCTTCTTCCGGCCGTACATGCAGGACGACCGCATCGGCTTCGCCGCCTTCTACGTACGGACCTCGCTTGATGCCGATCAACTCGTCGGCACACTGCCCAAGGTCGTGTCGGAGCTCGATCCGAACCTGCCGATCGAGAAGATCCGCACGATGACGCAGCAGGTGCGCGAGAACGTGTTCCTCGATCGCTTCATCAGCATCCTGTCGGTGGCGTTCGCCTGTCTTGCGACCTTGCTGGCTGCGATCGGCTTGTATGGCGTGCTCGCCTATACCGTCGCGCAGCGCACGCGTGAGATCGGTCTTCGGATGGCCCTGGGCGCCGAGCCAGCGCGCGTCCGCGGCATGGTCATGCGGCAGGTGGGTCTCATGACGCTCGTTGGCGGCGTCGTTGGTCTCGTGGGCGCCGTCTGGCTCGGTTCGCTGGCGAAATCGCTGCTCTATCAACTGGAGGGCTACGACGCGGTCGTGCTCGTGTCGGCCGCCGTGCTGCTCTCGTTGGTCTCGTTCGGTGCCGGATTCATCCCTGCGCTGCGCGCATCACGGATCGAGCCGATGCGCGCCCTGCGCTACGAGTAAACGGCCGTCCTGACGCCATCCGGGCGCACTACAATGCCCCGGATGGCGACCCCCGGAAATCCAGTCCCTCCTCGGTCGCCCGCGCCGCTCCCCCGATCCGACGGTTCGCTCAGAGTCCTGGAAATGGCGCCCGTCGCGCTCACAGCCGTCCTTGCCGTGGCACTCGCCCTGCGCGTCGTGGGCGTGGGAACCGGACTGCCTTACTCGCTTGGCGTCGACGAGCCCGAAATCCTGGAGCGCGTCTTTCGGATGATGAAGACGGGCAACTTCAATCCGAACTTCTTCGACTGGCCGAGCCTGACGATCTATCTCCATCTGGTCGTCGCCTGTCTGGCATTTCTCTCCGGTGCGATGCATGGCGCGTGGCGCAGCCTGGCGGAAGTCGGCCCATCGGATCTCGCGATCTACGGGCGGATGCTGACCGCGGTCACTGGAACGGCCACGGTGGCCGTCCTTTTTCTGGCGGCGCGGCGCTGGGGGACTCGCACGGCCCTGTTCGCCGCCGCGCTCCTCGCCATCGCGCCCAATCACGTGCGCGAGTCTCACTATGTGCTCGCAGATATTCCGACCACGTTCTTTGTCACCCTGACGTTCCTCTTGGCCTTGCAAGCGCACGAAGGCCCATCGTTGTCCGCATTCCTCCTCGCAGGTGCAGCGGCAGGGCTGGCTGCCTCGTGCAAATACAACGGTCTCATCGCGATCGTTCTGCCGCTCGCAGCCGCGGTCGCGGCACGAGGACCGCTGCTCACCATCGCCATCCGCGTCCTCGTGATCGTCGGCGCAGCGGCCGTCGCATTTCTGATCGGGACGCCGTACGCCGTCCTCGCACTCCCGAAGTTTCTTGCCGACTACGCGCGGCTCGCGTACGGCTTCGCGCAGACGCGGGGCGGTGAGCCGGGCTGGTCGTTGTATCTGAAGTACCTCCAGCAATCACTCGGGTGGGTGGGGCTCGCCGCAGCGGTCGCTGGTGTCGGCGTCGCCGTCCACACGATCGTCCGCGGCCCTGGACGGCTGCGTTCGCTGCTCATCGTGGGTTTCCCGCTGCTCTACTTCAAGGTGATGGCGACCAGCTTCCAGATCTATGGCCGCTACACGCTGCCGCTGCTGCCATTTGCTGCGCTGCTGGCCGCCATCGGAACGGCGTCTGCCGTTCGGTCGCTTCGGGTGCGTCTGGCGTTCCCGGCGCTCGAGGGACTCACGGCCGGATTGCTGATCGCGATTGCGGCGCCTCCTTTGGTGCGATCCGTCGGCTTCGATCGCATGCTCGGGCGCTCCAGTACCACTGATCTGGCGTACCGCTACATCGATACCCATCTGCCGCCGGGTGCGGTGATCGTGTCGGAGACGTATCCAAACCTGTTGATGACGCGGAAGTATCGCGTCAGAAACGTGCGGCCGCTGCAAGGTCGCACGTACGCCGATTACATGGGCAGCGGCGTCAACTACGTATTGGTCTCCGCTGCCGGGTATCGACAGGCGTATGCGTCGCCCGAGCAGAATCCCCAGGCGTACCAGGCGTACGTCTCCTTGTTTGCGGAGGCACGTGAGCTCACGACGTTTGCGGGATCGGACGACGTGCCGGGTCCCGATCTCAGGTTGCTCGCGGTGCAGCCGCCGACAACGCCGCCGGGCTCGACTGTCGCGCCTGCTGCTGCAGCCGCTCCGTCACCGCCCGCAACACGGTGAGGGGGACGATCCGAATGGATCAGTTCCGCATGCGCGGCACTCGCTCCGAGATAGCAGTTCCTGTAGGATGCACATCGCAGGAGGTACTCGTGTCCGATCAGCACCACGATCCAGATATCAGCCGGCGCGCCTTCGCCACGCGCATCGGCGGCGTCGCAGCCGCCGCGCTCGGCAGCCGACTTGCGGGGGGCGCGGCGCCGCTCGAGGCCGCTCCACTGGTGGGGGGCCGGGTCCTCGGCGCCAACGACAAGGTCGTCGTCGCCAGCATCGGCGTGCACGGCCAGGGCAATGCCCTGAAACATGGGTTCGCAAAGCTGCCGGGCGTCGAGATCAAGACCATTTGCGACATCGACGCGAACCTGGCGGAGAAGCGCGTGCACGACCCGGCTCTTGCCGACGTGCAGACGTTCAAGCCGAACTTCGTCCAGGATCTGCGCCGCGTGTTGGACGACAAGGACATCGACGGCGTCGTCATTGCGACTCCGAACCACTGGCACGCGCTGGCCACGATCTGGGCGCTCCAGGCTGGCAAGCACGTGTACGTCGAGAAGCCGGCCTCGCATACGGTCTGGGAAGGCCGGCAGATGGTCGAAGCGGCGAAGCGGTACAACAAGCTCGTGCAGGTGGGCACGATGAACCGCAGCCGGCCGGCGGTTCGTGCCGCGATCAAGTTCATTCACGAGGGCGGGATCGGCAAGGTCTACATGGCCCGCGGTCTGTGCTTCAAACCCCGGCCATCGATCGGCAAGTACCCTGATGGTCCGATGAGCCCCGGCGAGCAGTACAAACTGAACGTCGAGTCGAGCTCGTTCGAACCGACCTACGATGCCGCCTACCTGGCGAAAGTGGACTACGACATGTGGACCGGACCTGCTCCGCTGCGTCCGTTCAACAGAAATCGTTTCCACTACAACTGGCACTGGCACTGGGACTACGGCAACGGTGACACCGGCAACCAGGGCCCGCACCAGTTCGACATCGCGCGCTGGGGACTGAACAAGAACGAGCATCCGGTCCGCGTCACCTCGATGGGCGGCTACTTCGGGCCTCCCTCGTCTCAGGAGACGCCTGACACGCACACGTCGCTCTTCACGTACGCCGACGGCACGCTCCTCGAGTTCGGCACGCGCGGCGAGCACACCAACGACGAGGGCACGCAGAAGATCGGAAACCTCTTCTACGGCGACAAGGGCTGGGTGTGGATCGATGGCGACGGCGCCAAATGGCAGTCC
Source organism: Acidobacteriota bacterium (assembly GCA_046731935.1). GTDB lineage: Bacteria > Acidobacteriota > Vicinamibacteria > Vicinamibacterales > JAENWD01 > CAVUPP01. The sequence goes on along the minus strand of JBKPMA010000324.1, from coordinate 3,724 downwards.
TATCTGGGCCGGAAAGAGGAGAAGGGGCCGGGGGCCGACGGCGCCAGCAGTTCGGGCGGGAGCGATCCGCACGTGCTCACCAGCGTCGAGTATCCGCACTACCAGAACTTCATCGACGGCATCCGAGCCGGGGATCCCAAGATCCTGACGTGCGACATCCTGGAAGGTCACCTCTCGTCCACACTGCCGCACCTCGCGAACATCGCGTATCTGATGAAGCGCACGCTCACATTCGACGGCACGACCGAGCGGTTCGTGAACGATGCGGAAGCCGATCCGCTCCTCACGCGTGAATATCGCAAAGGCTTCGAGGTGCCGCGCACGACCTGATCCGGCCACGACACGAGGGCGGGCGTCTGTACGAAGCGTACGGGCGTTCGCCCATTCGCGACGCGCCCTTCTCTCGCGCGTCTCCACCTGCCGCCATGGCTCCGGTGGTCACGTCGCGTGGACGAGGTCATCCGATGGCAGTAGACGACGATCTGGACCACTACGACTCGTCGTCACCGACGCTCCCGTCGCCACGCTCGCCGTCGTTCGTACCGGCGCTGGTGGCGCTTGGGCTGGTGGCGCTCGGCGGTGGCGCAGCGCTGTGGTTCTATCTGCACCGCACGCCGGCACCCGCGATGGTGCAGCCAGCGGTGACGCCTTCTGCAACCTCGCCAGCACCTCCGCCCGCGGCGCTTGGCACTCGGCCCGAGGCCGTGGAAGTGCCTCCCCTCGACGCGTCGGACGGCGTGGTCCGGGATCTGGTCCGCCGGCTCTCGGCTCATCCGGTTGTCGGCGCGTGGCTGGCCGGCGACGGACTGTTGCGGCACTTCGCTGCGGCTGTCGAAAACGTCGCCGCGGGACAGGCTCCGACAATTCACGTGCAGGCGCTGAGGCCGTCGGATCCGTTTCGCGTCACCACCCAGGGCGGGAAGACCGTGATCGATCCGCGCAGCTACTCGCGCTATAACGGGATTGCCGAGGCGCTCGATTCGGTCGATGCCGATACCGCAGCCCGGCTGTACAGCACGCTCAAGCCGCGGCTGGGCGACGCGGTCGCCGAGCTTGGCCAGGCGCCCGGTTCGCTCGATGCCTCGCTCGAGCGAGCGATCGTCACCGTGCTGCAGACGCCGACCGTGTCCGATCCGGTCGTGCTGACTCCGAAAGGAATCGGCTACGGATTCGCGGACCCGCGTCTCGAGAGCCTGCCGGCCGCGCAGAAGCAGCTCCTGCGGATGGGTCCCACCAACGCGCGGCGGATTCAGGCGTCGCTGCGCCGGATTGCCCTGGCGCTCGGGATTCCTGCAGCGCGCCTTCCCCCGCCCTAGCCGCGCACACACACCTCGCGCTCACCGCTCGAGCGGTGCTAGGATCCAGCCGACGCCGAGACGCAACCCGCCTTCAGGTGTGGAGGAGTTATGCAGCCGACGCCGGCCGAGCGCGGTGGAACCCCCAAGCCCGCACAGTCGTTCCGGAACTTTGCCGCCGAGGAGCGGAGCTCGGTGCGGGAGTTCTACCGACAGAACCATACGCACCAGACCTTCGACTTCGTCCAGGAGAAGAAGCGTCAGTATCTCGGGCTCGATCGGCGGCGCATGAGCGTCTGGGAGGCCCTCGAGTATCTCGACACGCTCGTGGACGACAGCGATCCCGACGTCGACTTCACGCAGATCGAACACGCGGTCCAGACGGCAGAGGCCATCCGACGCGCCGGACAGCCTCGATGGTTGATCGTCACGGGATTGATTCACGATCTCGGCAAGATCCTGTGTCTCTGGGGAGAGCCGCAGTGGGCGGTCGTCGGTGACACCTTTCCGGTCGGCTGCGCGTTCTCCGACACGATCGTGTACCCCGAGTTCTTCGACGCCAACCCGGATCGGCAGCACCCTGTGTATTCAACGCCACTCGGCATCTACAGCGAAGGCGTCGGCCTCGATCACGTGCACATGTCGTGGGGCCACGACGAGTACATCTACCACGTTGTACGCGAGCACTTGCCCACCGAAGCCTTGTACGCGCTTCGCTATCATTCGTTCTACCCCTGGCATCGCGAAGGCGCGTACGACGAGCTGACCAACGCGCAGGATCGGGAGATGCTGCGCTGGGTCAAGGCGTTCAATCGCTACGATCTCTACTCGAAGGGCGACGGCCGCCCTGACGTGAGCGGCCTCCGGCCGTACTACGAAGCGCTCGTGGACGAGTTCTTCCCCGGTCCGCTCAACTGGTAAGCGTGTCCACGCCGTCGGCCGATCGTCCGAGCGCTCCGCCGTTGGCGAGCCCTCCGAGCGTTGGACGTTCGGCCGCGTGGGTGGCGATCGGCATCTTCAGCAGCCGCATCGCAGGGTTCGTCCGTCAGCGGGTCTTCGCTCACTACTTCGGCCTGGAATCCGACGCCGCCGACGCGTTCATGGCGGCCTTTCGCATCCCGAACGCATTACAGAACCTGTTCGGCGAGGGCGCGCTCTCGGCGTCCTTCATCCCCGTGTATGCTTCGCTGCTCGCCCGTGGAGAGCGCGAAGAGGGAACGCGCGTGGCTGGCGCCGTGGCCGCGGTGCTCGCGCTCGTGGTCTCCCTCCTGGTGCTGGCCGGCGTTCTGGCGACACCGCTCCTCATCTCGGCGATCGCTCCTGGATTCAGCGGCGCGAAGCGCGAGCTCACGATTCAGCTGGTCAGGATCCTGTTTCCCGGCGCCGGTCTGCTCGTGTTGTCCGCCTGGTGCCTGGGCGTTCTGAACAGCCACCACAGGTTCCTGCTCTCGTACGCTGCGCCGGTCATCTGGAATGTCGCGATGATCGCGACGCTCGTGCTGTTCGGTCCGGGGAGCACCCTCGATCAGCTCGCCGTCTACCTCGCGTGGGGCTCCGTTGTCGGCAGCGGCCTGCAGTTCGCGGGACAGCTCCCGGTGGTCCGCTCGCTGGTGCCAGGGCTCCGCCTCAGACTCGACACGACCTCGGAGAACGTGCGCGCCGTCTTCCGCAATTTCGGCCCCGTGTTCATCAGCCGAGGCGTCGTGCAGATCAGCGCCTATGTGGACGCGCTGCTCGCGAGCCTCCTGCCAACGGGGGCGGTCACCGGCCTCGCCAACGCACAACTGCTCTACACGCTGCCGGTCAGTCTCTTTGGCGTCTCGGTCTCGGCGGCGGAACTGCCGACGATGTCGGGTACCGCTGGCACTGGCGGTACCGACGCGCTGCGCGCGCGGCTCGACAACGGGCTGCGCCGGATCGCGTTCTTCGTGGTGCCCTCGTCGATGGCCTTCCTCGCGCTCGGGGACATTCTGGCGGCCGCTCTGCTCCAGACGGGCCGGTTTACGTATGGCGATGCCGTGTTCGTCTGGGGGGTGCTCGCGGGGTCGGCGGTCGGACTGCTCGCGTCCACACTCGGCAGGCTCTACGCGTCCATGTACTACGCGTTGCGGGACACGCGAACGCCGCTCCGTTACGCGGTGCTGCGGGTCGCACTCACCACCGCACTTGGCTACGTGTTCGCGCTGATGCTGCCGCCGGCGCTCGGGATCGATGCCCGCTGGGGCACCGCGGGGCTGACGGCCTCGGCGGGTCTCGCCGGATGGCTGGAATTCGCGTTGCTTCGGCGTTCGATGAACGCGCGGATCGGCAGAACGGGTGTGCCGCCGTCGGTTCTCGCGCGGCTCTGGACCGCGGCGGCGGTCAGCGCGGCCATCGCCTGGGGAATCAGGATCATGGTGCCAGGCCTGCATCCGATCGTGCGGGCCATC
>JBKPMA010000323.1:0-4204 GCA_046731935.1 Acidobacteriota bacterium | reverse complement strand
CGTAATGACTGAGGATCGCGGCATAGTATTGGACGTTCTGCGCGGCGTATGGCGCATGTCCCTTTGCCGCATCCGCAAAGGCCTGTCGCAGTCGATCGTAGATCTCCTCCGTGCGCCAGGGCAGCAGGCCGTGCTGCCGCAGCCTGTCGGCGCCGTATCGCTGGATGGCACGGTCGTAGTCGCGCGGCAGCTCCCCGAACGGCGCGCTCCCGTAGGCGTCAAGGTCGAGAAAGTGGCGCGGCGGCTCCTGATCCCAACCCGCGAGGCGCCACAGATCCGGATCGACGCTGTGCTCCACGATGAACGGGCGCCAGCGATCGAAGAACGGCTTGAGCTCGGACGGTAACCGATCGATTGCGCGCTCGGTGATGAACCGGTGTGCATCGAAGCTCCACGTGCGGACGCCGGTCGGCGTCGCCAGCACAACGCCCAGCGCCAGAGCCCCGATACCGGCACGACAACGCATTCGTCTATAGTAGCGGCCTTGGACAACGTCACGCATACGCTCGTTGGATGGACCCTTGCCCGCGCCGGTTTCAACCGGCGTGTCCCGTACGCGACTGCCACGCTCCTCATCGCGTCGAACGCTCCAGACCTCGACATCGTGACGGCGTTCACGGGCGGGAGCACTGCGTACCTCGCCGCGCATCGTGGTGTGACGCACGGTCCGCTGGGATTTCTGGCCTTGGGCTGTGGCACGGCCCTGTTGATGTTCTGCTGGGGCGTGCTGCGGAGGAAGCCGACCGCCGCGTCAACCACGCGCGCCCGATGGCTGCTCCAGCTCGCCGGCATCGCGGTGATGGGCGTCACGCTTCACGCGTTGATGGATCTGCCCACGTCTTACGGCACTCGTTTGCTGAGCCCGTTCGACACTTCGTGGTATGCGCTCGACTGGATGCCGATCATCGACATCTATCTGTGGGCCGCCTTGGTCGGAGGGATCCTGCTCGGGCGGCAGTACGGCAACGCGCAGCGGTGGGCGCGGTTCGCACTGCTCTTCCTGGCTCTGGACTACGGGGCGCGCGCGTCGCTGCACCACATCGCGTTGTCGGATGCCACGGCGCGTGAGGCGAACGGCGGCGCGGTGGCGTGTGCGACGCATCCGACATTGGTGAAGCATCCTGCGCTCATCGAAGCACCGCTGGCGGGACCGCATGCGTGTATTCAGGCGGCCGCGCTTCCCACCTTCATTTCTCCGTTTGCGTGGCGCGTCATTCGCCAGTACCCGAACGGATACGAGTTGAGCGACCGCAACGTCCTCGAGCAGGGTGCGTCGGTCTCATCGACGTGGATGCCCGCCGACACGGGACCCGAGATCGCGCTGGCGCGCGCCACTCATACCGGACGCGTTTTTCTCGACTTCTCGCGGTTCCCGTCGTCGCACGTGATCGAACGCAGTCACGAGCAGATCGTGGTGCGCTTCGTGGACGTCCGGTTCGTGGACGTCGGGTCAAGTCTCGACCCGTCCCCGCACGCACGCGCACCGTTCGTGGTCACGGTGGCGCTCGATCCTAAAGGACAGGTTCTGCGCGAGCAGTTGGGAAACTGACGGGAACTACGCGCTCTCTCCGAACACTTCGGCCTCGAATGTTTCCAGCGTCGCGCCATACCGCCATGCGTCGCGGGGCAATCCCGCTTTCCGGCAGGTGTGCTCGAGAAACTGCTCGACGGTCCATCCGTGTTCAACGGCGACCTGCGGCAGCAGCAGACCACGATACGATCCCCGCTCGATGATCAGCCCGTGGCGGCCGACGGCGATGTCGTCCGGATCCGTCACGCTTTGAAAGTTCGACAACACCGAGATCTCGAGCGTCGTCGACGGCAACTCGTCGGCTCGAAGTGCCGGGAAGCGTGGATCCTCGAATGCGGCGGCGGCAGCGCAGTGCTGCACGACTTGAGCGAGTGGCTGGCTCGGCTCCGGAATCCCGATACAGCCTCGAAGCTCGCCGTGAACCTTGACGGTCACGAAGACGCCGGCGCGGGCATCGAGCGTCGCACGCGTCTCGCCCTGGGGAGCAGGAGCACGGCCAAAGTGCGCGGCAATCGTCTCGCGCGCAAGCGCCAGGAGCGCGCGGCGATCCTCCTCGCTCAGAGTCCCCTCACGCATCGCCGAGTAGCTTCCCGAACGTCGCACTCACGTATCCCACCACACTGTCGGTGTCGCCTGACACATCTCCCGAGTCACCGTACTTCAGCACGGCGCCAGTGTCAGCGCCCAGTGCGCGGGCGGCGCGCAGCACCGCCACGATCGCTCCGCCGCCGCACGCATGGTTCGGCTCCTCGCTTAAGGCACGATCGAGATCGTCGGCGTCGAACCGTGCCAGGCACTCGAGCACCCGAGTATCGAGACGGACGGCGGCCGCTCGCGGCAGAAAGTGCGACAGGTCGCTGCTCGCGATCAGCAACGGGCGGCGTTCCGCGAGGTGCGCGGCCAGAAGATCGCCGAGAGCGTGCGTCACCGCTCGCCGCTGCGCTCCGATGATCAGCGGAACGATGGGCACCCCGGGCAGCACGCGTGCGAGAAACGGGAGTTGCATTTCGAGTGAGTGCTCCCGCGCGTGGACCTCGACGTCAACCGTGACCAGATCCGCCGCCTCAGCCAGAGTAGACGCCAGCGGCTCGTCGATCGGCAGTGCACCGAGAGGCGAATCGAATGATCCGCGTGCCACAACGGCTACGCCATTGAAGGCCTTGTAATGAGAGGGTCCGACGAGAACGACGACGTCGTAGTCGCCTCCGCTGACGGCAGCGTACCCGTATCCGGCGATCGGGCCGGAGTACATCAGCCCGGCGTGCGGTGAGATGAGCGCTCGAATGGCAGGATGAGCCGAAGGCCCCGCGGCGAGATAGCGGTCGACGTCCCGCAGCAGGTCGGCCGCGCCGCCGGCATACCATCGTCCCGCGAATGCAGCTCTGCGGATCGGATCGCGCACGTCCCGTTTCGACATGCCATGGGCATGCTAGCACCGACGGGCGCTGCCAAATCAGTGTGCTAGCATCACGATCATGGCCGATGAGCTGACGCGCGCCGACGTCGAGCGCATTGCCGCGCTCGCCAGTCTCGAACTGACCGACGATGAAGTCGGGATGTTCACACGGCAGCTCGGCGAGATTCTCAACTTCGCGCGGCAGATTCAGACGGTGGACACGACTGGCGTCCCGCCGACGTCGCACGTGCTCGCGGGTCAGCCCGTCGATCGCGACGACGAGCCGGTACCGTCGCTCGACCGGGCGCGGGCGCTCGCGAGTGCACCCAGTGCGGCACCAGACGCGGGACTCTTCCGCGTACCCCGGGTAATCGGCTGATGGCGGGCGAGGATCAGACCGTCGCCGGCATCGCCGATGCTGTCGCCGCCGGGCGTCTCACCGCCGCTGCCGCGTGTCGCACTGCGCTCGATGCGATCGAGCAGCGCGACAAGACACTTCACGCGTTCACGCTCGTGGCACGGAGCGACGCGTTGGCGCGTGCGGAAGCCCTCGATCGAGCGCGGGCGAGCGGACCGCTCGCCGGCGTCCCGGTAGGCATCAAAGACAACATCTGCACGCAGGGGCTCCCGACCACGGCATCGTCGAAGATCCTGCGGGGCTATGTTCCGCCGTACGACGCGACCGTCGTCGATCGGCTCCAGGCCGCCGGCGCGGTCATCGTGGGCAAGACGAACTGCGACGAGTTCGCCATGGGCTCGTCCACCGAGAATTCGGCGCTGGGTCCGACGCTCAACCCGTGGGATGTGACGCGCACGCCCGGCGGTTCGAGCGGGGGCTCCGCGGTCGCTGTGGCCGCCGGCTTCGTGCCGTTCGCGCTGGGTTCCGACACCGGTGGCTCAATCCGTCAGCCGGCGGGGCTCTGCGGCGTGGTGGGTTTCAAGCCGACCTACGGGCGCGTGTCGCGCTATGGCCTGCTGGCATTTGCCTCGTCGCTGGATCAGATAGGACCGATCACGCGGACCGTACGTGACGCCGCACTCGTAACGACCGTTCTCGCCGGTCACGACGCTGCCGACTCTACGACCTCGCGCGAACCGGTGCCGGACTTCGCCGCCGCGTTGGACGGGCCGCTCAGTGGCCTCAGGATCGGCGTGCCACGCGCGCTCGTGGGCGACGGAGTCGACGCCGACGTCCGCCGTCTGTTCGAGGACGCGCTCGAGCAGTACCGCGCGCTCGGCGCTACGCTCACCGACATCGCTCTGCCACACGCCTCCCT
>JBKPMA010000322.1:0-5946 GCA_046731935.1 Acidobacteriota bacterium | reverse complement strand
GCTCAGTTTCTCGACGATCACCGAGTCGTCATTCTGTCCGACGCCGAGGACGAGGCGACCGTCGATCTGTACGATCTGTCGAATTTGAAGGAAGCGATCTGGCGGCGGACAGTGGCAACGCGCGCCGCGTCTCACCTCCTGGTCGATCAGCGGTCCGGACGCTGGAGAGTCGTCGGATATACGCGGAAAGAAGCCGTCAGAGCAGACGGCGATGCCAGCGGCGCAATTCATGTCGATACGTGGCCCGTGGTGTCGTCTGACGCGGGCTTCTGGATTGTCGGCAATGGCCCGGACTTGCTCCGGTTGACGTCGAGGACGAGCGGCCGGTGGGAGCGGCCGTACCAGTTGCTCTACGGCTGGGATCTCAAGATCCCAATGTATCCACGGTCGCTTGGTGTCATGGAGCGCAGCGGCTTTCGTACGATCGCCGATTCCGATCAGGACGTCACCTGTCGCAGTGCACTCCCCGGCCGCCCCACGTTTTGCTTCGCGTCAGACGGAGGCACCACGCGCGTCTGGCAGGTTGACGGGACTGCGCTGACACCGATAGGCACGTTGACCGGCGACGTCACGATGTCGGAGATCACGCCCAGCGGTGAGATCGCGGCGTGGCGGGACAGCCACCGATTCCTCATCGACCCGGAGCGCCGGTCGGCGGTCGTGCTGCCCACGATGGGGAGTCGTTACACCTACTGGATGGCGTGGACCGGTGTGGAATCGACCGTGGGTTCGCTCGTCAGCGACGAAGACGATCGCGTGTGGATCCGTACGTTCGCGCGGCAGTCACCCGCTGCGTTGAGCGCAGGGGCGCCGTCACAATGAGCATCCAGGCGATGATTCTCGGCGTCATCGTAGCCGTATCGGCGACGCCATTCATTCATCCGGCGATCCACGTGCCGGATCGTCCGCCAGTCCCTGCGTTTACTGAGCTATTGTCGCGAATCGAGCACACGCTCGGGCCTGCGGCCGTAGACTGCGGTCAGTTTTACATCAAGCAACTCGGCCATGCCGCCGCGTCCGCGAAGGATCTCCGCCGTGCCATCACGTGCGTCAAACAAAACGCGGCCAACAGAACACCCGCCTTTGTAATCGTCCAGCTGCAGGGCATCGACTCATCGATCGCGTATGGGTTACTGGCGCATGCCGACGGCAGCCTGTCGTTCTACACGTACGACGACGACCCATCGGGAGGCTCGGGCGCCGAGCCGAGTTTCGATCTCAAAGCGTGTGCCGCACCGAAAGTCGCCCAGACCCGCGGTGGGTCGCCTGACATTCGTTGTGAGCCGAGCAAGTCAATGTAGCCGGCGATCGTGATCCGGCCGGAGGTGAGCCCGGCGTCGCTGCATCTCGCAGCACGCGACCGCTCAGTTGCCCAGCGGGTCTCCGGGGTTGCATACTGGCCCGATTTCACTGCCAGCCACCGGACTATGCCGCTCACACCGAATTCGGTGAACGTGCTTCGACTCCTCTACTTGTTCGACATCTTCGCGGTCGTCGTGTTTGCCGTGTCTGGCGCGCTCGTCGCCTCTCGCAAGCGCCTGGACGTAATGGGATTCATGTGGCTGGGCGTCGTGACCGGCGTCGGTGGGGGCACGATCCGAGACGTCATCTTGAACGTGCCCGTGTTCTGGGTCCTGGATCCGCTCTATGTGTCCGCCTGTCTGATCACGGCGATCGTCATGCACTTCATCGCACCCCTCGTCGAATCACGCTACAGGACAGTCCTGTGGTTCGACGCCTTCGGATTGGCGCTGGTCACCGTCGCTGGTACGGTCAAGGCGCTGGACGTCGGCACGCCGCCGCTGGTGGCTATCGCGATGGGCGCGGTGACAGGCTGTGTGGGTGGGATTATTCGCGACACGCTCGGTCAGGTTCCATCGGTCCTGCTGAGACACGAAATCTACGTGACGGCCTCGGTGCTTGGTGCCTGCACGTACGTCGCCCTCAACGGGGTTGGCGCGAGCCGTCCGGCAGCGATGATGACAGCATTCCTGGTGACCTTCATTGTCCGGAGTCTCGCGATCGCATTCGGCTGGTCTCTCCCTGTGTTTCGTGCGTCGTCACCGCAGGCGACAGACGAGGCACAGACATAGCGCGAGGTGCGCAACGTCTCCCCGCTTGATATGCCCCGCCGAGTGTTCGTCGGTACCGCGGGATGGTCGATTCCGCGCGCGTCGTCCGGTCGCTGTCCAGGTGAAGGCACGCACCTGCAGCGCTACAGCCGGATGTTCCAGGGCGTCGAGATCAATTCGTCATTCCATCGGCCGCATGCGGCGAGCACGTACCAGAAGTGGGCGAGCACCACACCGCCTCACTTCCGATTTGCCGTCAAGGTGCCGAGGATCATCACGCACGATCAGGCCCTGCGCAGAATCAAGGGCCCACTCGAGCGCTTCCTTCAGGAAACTGCAGGCTTGGGACGTAAGCGCGGCCCCCTGCTTGTACAGCTTCCACCCTCGCACGCCTTCGATCCGCGTGTGGCCGGTCGGTTTTTCGAACTGTTACGGAGTCAGTACGAGGGACTCGTCGTCTGCGAGCCTCGCCACGAGACGTGGTTTTCGTCTGCGGCAAGCGCACTGCTCGTTCGATTCGCTGTCGCGAGAGTTGCGGCGGATCCCCCGCCGGCGGGGAGTGCGGACGTTCCCGGTGGCTGGCCTGGAATCGTCTACTACCGTCTGCACGGTGCGCCTCGGAAGTATTGGTCACGCTACGAGGAGAACTACATCGCGCTGCTGGCAGACGCGATTCGCGGCGCGTCGTCCGGCGTTGATGTGTGGTGCGTCTTCGACAACACCGCCGCCGGTGCGGCTCTGGAGAACGCGTGGGAACTGCAGGAGCTCCTTACTGCGAAAGCGACGCTTTAGGCCATCCGTTCTGCAGGGAATGTGGCTGAACGATCGAAATGATCCGGCTCGATTGCTACACTCGATAGATGGACGGTCTTCCCGAAACACCTTTCGCTCGACGCTATGATGCGGTCCTCCTCGACATCGACGGAACGCTCGTGGACAGCAACGCCGCACACGCAGCCGCCTGGTCCGACGCCTTCGCAGCTCATGGGCGGCACCACTCACCCCAACAGATCCGGCCGTTGATCGGAAAAGGCGGTGACAAGGTGCTCCAGGAGCTGGCCTCGCTGGACAGTGAATCCGGCGAGGGCAAGGCGATCTCCGAGGCGCGGGCCCGGATTTTCCAGGAACGCTACCTGCCCACCATCACGCCGACACCCAGTGCGAGGCAGTTCGTCGAGTGGTTGATCGACAGCCGTCTCACGGTCGTTGTCGCCACATCTGCAAAGGCAGACGAAGTGAAGGGACTGCTCGCAGTCTGCGGTGGGCAAGCGCTCGCGGGCAACGCGACGACGTCGGACGACGCGGAGCGCTCGAAGCCTGACCCGGATATCGTCGTCGCTGCCCTGAAGAAGTCAGGAGCTCCCGCCGGCCGGGCGATCATGATCGGTGACACGCCGTACGACATCGAGGCTGCAACGCGCGCGGGCGTTGCGACGATCGCGCTTCGGTGCGGCGGCTGGGACGAGGCCAGTCTTCAGGGTGCAGTCGCCATCTATGACGATCCTCGGGAGCTGCTGGAGCGGATCCGCACGCCTTGGCTGTATTCGGACCCGCCATAGGCTGTGGATCCGCTTGAAGGCGGCGACGCCTGTGCCTTGAAGTACTGACGCTCTCACGTGCGAGTCTGCTCGCGCTTTTGTCGGCGCCGAGGTCTGGAGGAGTGTCGCTGCGGCGGCCCTGGGCCGTGCGGTTCAAGGCACGCTCACTCCGAAACGGGCAGGTTCGCGAGCAGCAAGAGAAGCACGCCGTGATCCACTGGCTTCACCAGATGGGAGTCAAAGCCCGCCGCCGCCGATCTCACGCGGTCTTCGTCCTGTCCCCAGCCCGAGAGTGCGACGAGAACCGGCTGCCGACCCGTCTGCCGGCGTATGCGCTTCGCCGCTTCGTAGCCGTTCAAGCCCGGAAGTCCGATATCGAGCACGACCAGATCGGGTTGGAAGTCGGCGCAGATATCGACAGCGTTCAGCCCATCGTGCGCGACACGCACCGTGTGTCCGGATAACTCCAGCAGCAACGCCAGAACGTCAGCAGAGTCGTGGTTGTCGTCGACCACGAGCACGCGCCGAGGGAGGACCGCCTGCTCCGGCGCGGCCGGGCCGAACGTACGCGAGACGCTCGTCAAGGCGTCCGTCAGGATCGGCAGATACACCCGCAGTTCGGTCCCGTGCCCCAAGCCTGCACTATCAATCGCGATCCGGCCGCCGTGGCGCTCCGCCAGGCTTTTGGCGAGCATCAAGCCGATTCCGAGACCCTCCCGGCGTTCGAGAGACGTGTCCGCCTGAACGAAGAGGTCGAAGACTCGTGGCAGGTCCTTCTGATCGATGCCGATACCGTTGTCACGAATGCGAATCAGCGCCTCGTGGTCAGCGCGCTCGAGCGTGAGCGAGACCGCGCCGCCTCGCGGCGTGAACTTCACGGCGTTGTTGAGAAGATTCCCCAGGATCTGCAGCAGCCTCGTCGCGTCACCCTCGACGTAGATCGCTCTGTCTGGCACGCTCGCCGACAAGCTGACGCCCGCGTTCTGAAACTGGACCTCGCCCGCCTCGACGGCATGATGCACGAGCGACGCAAGGTCGAGCGGCACGCGCTTGAGCGTGAATCTGTCCTGGCCAAGCCGGCTGACGTCCATCAGATCATCGACTAATCGGATCATGTGGGTGACCTGTCGATGCATCATGTCGGTCGTCTTGACGGCAACCTCCTTGGATGGCTCGATCCTCCGGAGGACCTCGACGGCACTGCGAATAGGCGCCAGAGGATTTCTCAACTCGTGCGCGAGCATCGCGATGAACTCGTTCCTGCGGCGATCGGCCTCGCTCAACTCCGTCACGGCCTGCTCGGCGCGTTTGCGTTCCGCGAGCAGCTCCTGTTCGTAGCGGCGGCGGTCGGTCGAATCGAACAACGCCACTCGATTGATGCTGGCGACGTCATCCGCATCTCGAAACTGCCGCGCGCTGGCGACCACAGGAAGCACCCGTCCGTCGGCGCATCGAAGCTCGAGCGCGATTTCGTTGACGAAGCCCTGCATCTGCAAGAGCGGAGCGAAATGCGTCTCGTAGTAGATGCGGGATCCGATCGTGAGCAGACCTTGGAACCGGGTGTTCAGCGTCTGGTCGTGTGAGGCGCCGATCAGGTCAAGCAGCGTCCGGTTGGCTCGGACGATGGTGCCGTCGGGCCGTGTCGAAAGAAGGGCACACGGAGCGTGTTCGTACAGTTCGTCGGCGTCCTGTTCCAGACTCGTACCTGGAACGACTGGTCGCTCGTCAGCCGACATGCCGAGTCCGCAAAAACGCCTTGATGGCGTCGGTCGTTTCCTCGGGAGCGCTCAAGTTCGGGCAATGGCCGCTGGCCTTGAGCGTCACGAGCTCACTACCAGCGATCTGCGCGTGCACGAAATCACCGACGGCTGGCGGGGCGATGATGTCCTCGGAGCATTGCAGGATCAGCGTCGGAACGGTCACTGCCCGCAAATCTGATCGGTTGTCCGAGAGAAAGGTCACCCGTGCGAACCGACTCGCGATGGCTGGATCGGCTCGACAGAAACTGTTCGCCAGCTCGGTGCCGAGCTCGGGGCGATCGGCGTTTGCCATGATCGCCGGCGCCATCGTTCGCGACCAGCCGAGGTAGTTGTTGTCGAGCGACGAGAGCAGTTCGTCGATGTCCTGCCGCGAGAACCCGCCTTCGTAGCTCTCGTCGTTGATGTAGCGCGGCGACGGGCCGACCAGAATCAACGCGCTGAATCGTTCGGGAATCCTGCGCGCGGCGAGGACTCCGATCATCGCGCTGACCGAATGGCCCACGAACACGACACGTGTAAGGTCGAGCTCCTCGCACAGTTCCACGACGTCGGTGGCGTAACCGTTCAGGGTCGCGT
>JBKPMA010000321.1:0-14532 GCA_046731935.1 Acidobacteriota bacterium | reverse complement strand
GCATCGTTTGGTGGGACGCTGGCGCCGCTGACCTGTGCCGCGCCCTTCGCCACGGATGCAAATGCCTGGCGCGACGCGGGCCGCAAGGTCTGGAACTGGGGCGAGAAGCATCTCGGTGTGCGGAATGCGTCGATCGTCGCGGCGGAGCTGTCAACGACGCCGACGGTTCGGGCGGTGGTCAACCGCCTGCGAGCGTCGGAGCCCGCTCGCGTCGCCGTCATAGGCCACTCGTTCACGATGGGCAACCATTGGGCCTCGCCCGGCAGCTTCACAACCATCGCCGCAGAGATTCTCACCGAAGCGAACGTGCCGGTGGAGACGCGTCACTACTCGGCCGGTGGACTGACCGCGACCCGTGCCGTACGCACGTTCGAGAGGGAAGTTGTCGAGTGGCGACCGCGGGTGACGTTGCTCGTCGTGGCGGTCAGAAACGACGAGGATCTTGCGGCGCTGGCAGGCTTGATCGGCTCGCTTCGGGCCGCGGGCTCGGCGGTCGTCATGTTCGACTCAGTGGGCGATTCGGCGGAACGTGACGACGGGATGCGAAGCCGCAGAAACGAGGCCGCGCGCACGGCCGGCGCCGTCATCGTACCGGCTGCCGCGCGCCTTGCCGCGGCACCCGATCACGCGAAGTTCCTGTCGCTCGACGGCATCCACATGACCGAGCCGTATCACCGGCTGATGGCACTGGCGTGGCTCGAAGCGCTCGACCAGGCACTTCACTGAGCGCGCCAACCGTCACTCGTCATTCGTCACTCTGCAATCGTCATTGCAGGCGTCAGGGCTTCAGCCACTCGTCTCTGTGCTCCTCGACGAATGCATCGTCGTTCAGATGCGGGTACTGCTCGTACACGCGATCGATTGCTTCACGCTGACCGGGACTCAGCCCCTCGTGCGGGTCCAGACAGCGAACAGTCTCGAGCAGGCCCTGGCGCCGCAGCACTTCGTGTAGTCCGGCAATGCAACCGGCAAAGCCGTTGGCCGCGTCGAAAAACGCGGCGTTCGAATCGGTCACTTCGATGCCCGCGGAGAGCAGATCCGCTGGCACACCCTGAAGCTTGGACGCCTGCTGGCAACGCTCCAGCAGCTGGACGGCTCGCCTGGTCCACACCGCCCAGTGCCCCAGCAGGCCGCCGACGATTCGCCGCTCGACGGGACCCTGCGGTGTGGAGAACCGGAAGCGCGTCACCAGATCGCCGACGATGTGATCGTCGTTGCCCGTGTACAAAACGACGTCGTCTCGTCCTGCGTCTACAACAGCACGCACGACGTCAATCGTTTGGTAGCGGTTGAACGGCGCGATTTTGATCGCCACGACGTTGGGAAGCTCGGCGAAGCGGCGCCAGAAGCCATAGCTCAAAGGCCGCCCGCCTACCGACGGCTGCAGATAGAAACCAACGATCGGGAGCAGCTCGGACACGGTCGTGCAGTGCGCGAGAAGAGCGTCTTCGGTCGCTGTGGCGAGAGCCGCGAGGCTGAGGAGCCCTGCGTGGTAGCCGAGGCGCCCCAACAGCTCCGTTTCCGCGACGGCCTGCGTGGTGTCGCCGCAGATGCCACCGATTCTCACGAGCGGCGTGTTGCGCCGGTTGTCGGTGCCATCCATTTCTTCCGCTGCCAGTGTGAGCACGGGCTCGAAGAGTCCGACACGGGGATCTCTGATGGCGAACTGCGTCGTATGGACTCCGACGGCCAGTCCGCCGGCTCCCGCAGCGCCGTAATACCGGGTCAGGGCGCGTTGACGGCGCTCGTCGAGTGTGCCGGCATCCGTCAGTGCCAGCGGGTGCGCAGGAATGACGAGGCCGTGACGAAGGGCCGACATGACTCCCGGTGGAATGGTGCTCATTCAGAATCGTCCGTCGCGCGACTCGAAGTGCGTGGGCTTGTCGAGGAAGGGGCCGCCGCGCGTGACCCAGTCGGCGGTCCAGGCGATCATCTGATCGAGCTCGACGCGAGGACGGCCGAGCGCGGCCCACCCTGCTGAACCGTCGCTCAACAGCGCGTCCGCCGCTTCTTCGCCTGTGAAGCGTACCGTCACGCCCATGCGAGCGGCCAGCGATTCGCAGACGTCGCGAACCGCGAGAGGGCCTGGTCCGGCGAGGTTCAGGATGGCCGCCGGCGATGCGGCGTGCGCGAGCGATGCAAGGGCCATCGCATTCGCGTCGCCCTGCCAGATCACGTTCATGTGCCCCATGGTGAGATCGATCGGGATGCCGCTCGCGAGCTTCCTTGCGAGATCGACGAGGAGGCCGTAGCGCATCTCGGTCGCATAGTTCAGCCGCAGCAGCACGGTCTTCGTGCCCTGTGCCACGCTGAAATGCTCGAAGAGCCGCTCACGCGCCAGGCAGCTCATGGCGTACTCACCCACAGGGCGCAGTGGATCCGTCTCGCGAGAGCCGCCGTTCCTGACCGGCGTCAGGCCGTACACGTTACCGGTCGAGAACGCGGCAATCCGGCTCCCCGCGTACCGGCGGGCGATTGCGACCGGCAGCGCCGCGTTCATCGCCCACGTCAGCGGCTCCTGCCCGCTCGATCCGAACTTCCGACCCGCCATGTAGATGACGAGCGGCGAGTCGGGGAGCCGCGCGACGGTCCGATCGTCGAGCAGGTCGCAGCGAATCGTTTCGATGCGCTGAGCTTGCAGCCACCCTTCGAGCGCCGGCTCTGAGAAGCGCGCGACGCCGATGACGCGCCGTGGTGAACCGGCAAGATCGGCCGCGCGGCGTGCCATCCGCGCCAGGGTAGGGCCCATCTTGCCGGCGACCCCGAGTACCACGATGTCGCCGGGCAACTTCGAGAGTGCCGCGATGGCTTCGTCCGAGGGATCGCTCAGGAGGCTGTCGAGCGTCTCGACATCTGTGATGGTGTCAAGCGAAGGCACAAGGCATCATAGTCGGATGTCAGGCGCCGTGGCACTTCGCCCGATGCAGCTTTCGGATCTTCCCGCAGCTGTCGCGCTCTGCCGGGCGGCCGGGTGGAATCAGACCGAGGCGGAGTGGCGATTGTTTCTGGAGCGGGCCCCCGGGCAGACCGTTGCAGCAGAGCGGGACGGCAGGACGATCGGCACGGCGCTCTTGTGGCCGTACGGCCGGCACGTGGCGTGGGTCGCCATGGTTCTGGTCGATCCCGCGGAGCGCGGTCGAGGCGTCGGACGCGCGCTGCTGGATCACGCGATTGGTCTTGCCGGCGAGGGGCAGGCACTCAGGCTCGATGCGACCCCGGCCGGCCGTCTGCTGTACAGCACGATGGGTTTTCGTGACGATTTCGGACTGGCGCGCTACCGGCGTCTGACGCCAACGTCGGTCGACGTCAGTCGGCCGGTGGAACTGCTTCGTCCAGAGTGGTGGGATGAGATCCTGCAAGTCGATCGGCGCGTGTTCGGAGCGGATCGCCGCGCGACGCTCGAATTCTGCTGGCGCAGCGCGCCAGAGCTCGCGTGGATCGTGCGGGCGCCGACCGGCATCGTGGGCTTCGCGTTGGGCCGTCACGGCCACGACACCGATCACATCGGTCCCATCGTCGCCGCCGATACAGACGCGGCCATTGCACTCGCGGCAGCCAGCCTCAGCAGGATCACCAATCGTCCGTCGAGCATCGACGTGCCAGACGATCAGCACGCCTTTGCCGCATGGATACGCGAGCGCGGCTTCGCCCTCGAGCGTCCGTTCACACGCATGACGCGGGGGACAATCGACGACGCCGGTCTTCAGGCGCAGGTGTTCGCGGCGGCAGGGCCGGAGTTTGGGTAAGGCGGAGCGATCGTGCATTGACGAATGACGGATGACGAATGACGAATAGCCCCGACAGCGTCGCGCAAACTATTCGTCAATCGCCAATCCGCACTCGTCATGCCGTTTGTCCGCCCGATCCGGGCCGTGCAAGATCGTCCTGAATCCGCTTGCGCAGGGCATCCGCTGCTGGATTTCTGGGCGTGGACTGGGCGTTGACATCTGCGCCGAGACGGTCCGACAGCATCAGCGTCAGCAGCGCTTCCATCACGTTGCCCGTCATCGGGGAGCCATCGCCGCTCCCGTTCTGGCTCGCAATGAGAATCTTCGGCACGACGTCCACCTGTGAGGCCTGGATGGCTTCCGCGAATCGGGTCAGCACGTGCTGCGTGAGCTGCAGGCGTGGTCCGCCGTACGCGCGCACCTGCTCCTCGATGGCCATGGCCTGCGCGATGCCGACCCGTGCCGTCCGCTCCGCCTCTGCGCCGGCGATCGCCTGAATCTTCTTTGCCTCGCCCTCGCCGAGGATTCGGATCCGTTCAGCTTCGGCGGTGGCGAGTGTCTGGATACGTGACGCCTCCTGTCTGGAGCGTTCGTACTCGGCCTTGCCCTGGTTCGACTGAATGTTGATCGACAGCTCCGATTCGGTAATGAGCGTCTGCTGTTTGGCGCGAGACTCGGCCTCGCGCAGCTCCTTCTCTTTCGTCGCAGCCCGCTCCTGGCGTGTGTAGGTTTCGACCTGTTCTTCGGCAATCTGGCGGGAGCGCAGCTGCGTCAGAATCGTCTCGATCTGGCTGCCGGCCACGCCGGAGGTCGGCGTGCCAATCAGCACCTCCTGCAGCTCCAGGTTGTACTGCGCGAACTTTTCTTTCATCTGTTCGCCGGAGATCTGCTGGATGGCGCTCCGCTCTTGAATCAACTGAATGAGCGTGCGCGTCTGTCCGATGTTCTTGAAGTATGCCGAGACCATCGGATCGAGCGTCTGCTCGACGAGCCGCTTGATGTCACCAAACCGCTGGACGACGAGCGGCGCCTTCCGGTAGTCGATGTGGACCACGACCGAGAGTGGCAGCGAGGGTTCGAACGCATCCTTCGTGATGAGCGACACTTCGGTGAGGTTCTCGTCGAACTTGTGCGATCCCGATTCGGACTTGTTCCACTTCAGGATGAAGTTGGTCGTCGGGACAATGAGGACCTTGCCGGCGTACGTGTTGAAGGCGTACTTGCCAGGCAGCAGCGGCTCGTTCCAGACGCCACGCGTGTTTCGCTTCACGAGCTCGCCGTGTTTGTACTGCTCACCCGTCAGGTCGATCCCGGTCTCGCCGGTGTAGGAAACCACGACGCCGACGTTGCCGACCTCGACGACGGTCTTCGGGATCATTTCGACGGTCGCGAACAACCGGTTGATGTAGTACGTGCCCTCGACCAGCGTCTGCAGCTGGCGGCCGCGGAGGCCGCCTGCCTGGAGGAACTTCTCAGGATCCTGGAAGTTGTTGTGATACGTGCTCGCCGACGCGGCGTCATCGCCGACCGTCGGCGCGATGATCTGGCCTTCCGGGAGCGATGGGCCGTCGTGCACCGTCACGACGCCAATCACGTCGTCGCTGCCCTTGATCACCACTGGCTCGAACCCGGAACGCTCGCCAATCACCTCGGCCATGCGTTTGAAGGTGTCGTTCTCGGCGGCTTCGAGTGCGAGGAAATACACACGCGCACTCGTGATGATGACGAATTGTGCCGTGTTCAGCGCGTACGTGCCTTCACGCAGGATCTTCCGCTGAGGGCCGCGCTGGCCGCCGCTCTTCAGAAAACTCGTGACGTCCTGAAAATCGCTCGCGGCAATGTTGCTGGCGAGCGCCTGCGTTGGCGGCAACGGGTGTCCATCGCGCGCGAAGACGTACCCGATCTTGCCCTGCGGGATCGTCACGAGCGTCACTTTATGGATGCGGTACTGGAACGGCATCAGCACGTGCCATCCACCACGCAGCAACTCCGGCTGGAAACCGGCTTCGCCGTTCAGGGCGATGAGGCCGCTCTTCAAAGAGCCCGAGGGACTCCACAGCTTTTCAACGATGCCGACACGATCGTTCGGGATGTAGCGGAACGTGAGGCCGAGGACAGTGAGGAGGAAGAGGGCACCAATGGCCCACAGGATCGTCGAGAGCGCGGGCATGACCCGCTCCTTTCGTAGGCGGCTCGACTCCGGTCGAGCCAGCCATGCACATTCTAGTAGGAGCCGTGCCGGGCGCGCTCGATAATGGCCGCGCGGCGTTCGAGGGCGCCGATCGTCGTCTGGTGGAGGTGTCGCACGTGAAGAAGTCGATCGGCGACAACATGATCCCGCACGGGTGGGGCCTCGATCGCGGGCTGGCGCTCGTGAAGAAGGCGGGCTTCGACGGTATCGAGTTGTGGCTGGGCGCGAACCCGTGGCTGCAGCCAACGACGACTGACCAGCAGGTCGCGGACCTGTTGAGACGTGTCAAAAACGCCGGCCTCGTCGTGTCGAATGTCTCGAACACCTTCGATTGGGATTTCCCGATCTCGTCGAGGGACCCGAAGATTCGCGATCAGGCATTCCAGAACCTCGAACGGCAGATCGCGATTGCTCCGATGCTCGAGACCGATGCCATCCTCATGGTGGCCGGACTCGTCACCGCCGAAGTGCCCTACAGCGAGGTCTACCCGCGCACGGTCGAGGGTGTGCAGCGGCTCGCCGAGCAGGCCGGGCGCGCAAAGGTCCGCATCGGCTGTGAGAACTGTTGTTCGGAGCAGCGCTTTCTCATGTCTCCCCGCGAATTCGGCCTGTTTCTGGACGACGTCGGGAGCCCGCATGTGGGGTTGCACCTCGATGTCGGCAACATTCACGACACCGGGTTTCCCGAACAGTGGATTGAAATGCACGGCGCCAGGATCACGCGCGTCCACGTGAAGGATGTCCTTCGCCACCGGGGGCGATGCGGGAACGAAAGCGTGTACACGAATCTCTTTCTCGGCGACAACAACTGGCCGGCCATTCACGACGCGTTCAAGAAAGTGGGCTATGACGGCTGGCTCATCGCCGAGATGGAATCCAGGTACCGCCACGCGCCGGACCAGCAGTTCTTCGACACCGCGGCGGCGATGGATCGTGTGATCAGCGGGAGCTTCTGACGTGAAACTGACGCGCCGGTCGTTTCTCGCCGTGACTGGCGCGTCGCCGTTCGCGCTGACACGAGGCGTCTGCCTCGGGCGAGAGGGCTGCCTGGTGCTGGGCAGTGGCGCGCGCGGTCTGTCGGAGTCGGCGGCCGGCTATCTGCAGTCGTCCGGCCATGCCTCGTCGCGTACACCGATGACGCCGGGCCGTGCCGCGGCAGTGGTCGCCCCCGCGGCGATCATCGATCGCTCGTCCTCGCGGCGGCTTCGCGACGCCGCGTGGAGCGGTCAGTCGGTTCTCGTCGAAGTGGGCCTCGCGTTCGTGGACGATACCGAGGCCGGTGTCCAACGCTCGCTGCTGGCCGACGCGTTTGATGTCGGTGTCCGCGAGGTGGTGCATCTCTGGCACGAGGGCCGGGGCCGTGTGCCCTACGTGCGCTATGACTGGCCGGTCGCGGCCTGGGTTCGCGATTACAGCCGCGCGGTTGTCCTCGACGGAGCAGGGTGGCGGGTGATCGCGTCGATCGAGGGCCGCCCGGTCGCGGTGCGGCGCCGCGTCGGCCGCGGAGCGCTCACGATTCTCGGATCACCGCTGGGGCCGGCCCTGCGCGCGGGGGATCGTGAAGCGGTGACGTGGTTCGCAGCGTTTCTGGATGGCGCTGCCGCGAGTCATGCGTTCAGCGGATGACCATCATCTCTTCTCCGGTGTGTTGCGGTATACTTTCATAGTGCGCGCTTCTGAAAACATCATCATCCGTAATGCAGACGCGCGCTGGAGAGCATGCCCATGGACCAGCCGCAGGCCACTACGCCGGGCTCGCCAAATGACATCTATGCGAACCCGCCGGACGTGGACCATCTCGAGCTCGAGCCGGGTCACCCGGGCCTGAACGACGCCGCGTACGTCGAACGGCGCGAGGCCCTCTTCCGCGTCTGCCGCGAGCATCGCCTGAAGCATCTCGGACCGCCGGTCATCCTGTACACCGATGAAGAAGAGCGCATCTGGCGGGAAGTGACGCCTCGTCTCGGTGCGCTCCATGCGCAGCACGCCAGCGCGATCTACCTGCAGGCGAAAGCGGCGCTCCGTATCAGTGAGGATCACATTCCGCAGCTCCGCGATCTGAGTCTCGATCTCCAGCGAGCGTCGGGGATGTCGCTCGTGCCTGCCGAAGGTCCCATTCCGTACCGGACGTTCTACTCCTACATCGCCGAGCGCGGGTTCCCGGTCACGCAGTTCATCCGGCATGGATCGAAGCCGGAGTTCACGCCCGAGCCGGACATGATTCACGATTGTCTCGGGCACGTGCCGCCGTTGATGAACCACGATTATGCGGAGTTGCTGACGCTGATCGGCCGTGCGGCGGTCAGCGTCGCGAGCGGCGATCACGTGCTGGCCCTGAAGCGACTGAGCTGGTTCTCCGTCGAGTTCGGGCTCATCGAGGAAGCAGGAGAGACGCGCATCTTCGGCGCGGGGATTCTGTCGTCGGTCGGCGAGATCCCGTTCTCGCTGTCGTCGCATGTCGAGCGGCGGCCGTTCTCGATCAACGAGGTGATCGCGACCGACTACGATCCGTCGCGGATGCAGGATGTGCTCTTCGTCATTCCGTCGTTCGCGTCGCTGCGTCAGGACGTCGAGCAGTTTGTCCAGCGGCTCGGGGTCACGATTCATTAGCGGCGGCCAAGTGGTGCGGTCAACCGGTGCGGCCGCACGGTGCAAGGTCCGGACAAAACTGTCGGCCCAGTTCTACGCACGACAAAAATGTCTGCTTCCGCGCGCGCACCTCACAACCGCACCTGATTGCCGCACCTTGTGACCCCACCCTTCGTCCGCACCTAGTGACCGCACCTTCCGTCCGCACCTGAACCACTCCGACAACTTTGTCGCCTCGCCAGGTCCGACTGACATCCACGTCGCATATCAGCGCCGTCCGCATCGTGTAGTCGAGAGATTCAGGCCAGAAAAGCGTTCGATCGCGCTTCGTTACCCTTGCGCAGCCTGGCACCGCCGTTGCCAATCAGTGAGGCACCGATGGGTGGTTCTGCTCGACGTGTGGACGTCATCGCGAGTGTCGCGTTGGCGCATGTGTCCCGCCGCTTGCCGCGACGGCTCGCGCCGTCAGTGCTGGCGGGCGCCGTGCTCGTCGCGTGTCTCGCGTGGAGCAGCCCGGCGGCGGCCATCGTCCCGGCCGTCCGTCGCGATCCGCCGCGCGTCAGTGCCGCACGGCACGCGCCGGCGCCGCATCCGTTGACCAGGCCGCACGTCGCGCTCAACTTCGGCCACAGTCTCGAGGCCGTCCTGTCCAGCGCACGCGACGGAAGCCGGCAAGCGGCATCGGCCGCCCGTCGGGATTGCCGGCATCCGGCCCCTACGTCGGATCCCAACGCGTCCTCGCTTCTGGCGCGCGACCCCACCGTCCGCGACATCGGCTCCATCCCGTCCCACTGGGGGGCGACGCACCTCTCGATCTAGCTCCCGCTCCCACACGCATCAGGTCTGAAGGCGCTGTGGCGCCAGTCTCGCGCCGCGATCCGTCGGCTCATGGTCCGCGGGTCCGTCGGCGCGTGCCCTGAACATTCTTGCTGGAGATAGGGAGCACCATGTCACGACTGATCTCGTTGTCCGTTCGACTCGCCCGGTACCTGCCGGGCCGCTGCACTGGTCTGCGGCTCGCCGTACCCGCTGCCGCGGGCGTCCTTGCCGTCATGGGATCGGCCGTACTGCACGCCCAGGAGGCCGCCGCCCCGCCACCCACGATCAATCAGGCCGACACGGCCTGGATGCTCATCTCGTCTGCGCTCGTGCTGCTGATGACGCCCGCCCTCGCGTTCTTCTATGGCGGCCTCGTGCGCACGAAGAACGCGCTCAACACGATGATGATGAGCTTTTCGGCGCTCGGGTTCGTTGGGGTGGTCTGGGCGCTCATCAGCTACTCGCTCGCGTTCGCGCCTGGCAATGGCTTTGTGGGCGGGCTCGCGAATGTGTTCCTCCATAACGTGGGACTCGCGCCGCAGGGCACGATTCCACAGGTCCTCTTCATGTCGTACCAGGGCACCTTCGCCATCATCACGGCCGCGCTCATCTCTGGCGCGATCGTCGAGCGGATGCGGTTCCCTGCCTACCTGCTCTTCATCTCGCTCTGGGCGATCGTCGTCTACGGCCCGATCGCGCACTGGGTCTGGGGCGGCGGCTGGCTGCAGCAGATGGGCGCCCTCGACTTCGCCGGCGGCACCGTCGTGCATGTGAACGCCGGCGTGGCGGCGCTGGTGGCCGCGATCGTGATCGGTCCGCGCAAGGGATTCCAGCGTCAGGCGTTCCTGCCGCACAACGTGCCGTTCGTGCTGCTCGGCGCCGGGTTGCTCTGGTTCGGGTGGTTCGGCTTCAACGCGGGCAGCGCGCTCAGCTCCGGTACCTCTGCCTCGCTCGCGTTCACGACGACGTTCCTGGCACCAATGGGGACGCTGGTCGTGTGGACGTTCCTGGATATCCTGCGCCACAAGAAAGCGACGGCGATTGGCGCGGCGACCGCGATTGTCGTCGGTCTCGTCGCGATCACGCCGGCCGCGGGCTTCATCAGTCCCATGAGCGCGATCATCCTGGGCGGTCTGGCGGCAGTCCCGAGCTACTACGGGCTCATCCTGCGCGCGGGCACCAAGCTCGATGACTCGCTCGACGTCGTCGCCGCACACGGAGTCGGCGGCACGGTCGGCGCGCTGCTGACCGGTGTCTTCGCCGAGAAGGCATGGAACGGGACGGCAGACGGTCTGCTCTTCGGGAATCCCGGTCAGCTCGGTACGCAGGCGATCGCGGTGGGCGCTGCGATCGTTTACAGCGGGGTGCTGAGCTTCGTGCTGCTGAAGCTCGTGGGTCTCGTGACGCCGCTGCGGGCGAGCGAGAACGACGAGGGTCTCGGCATGGACATCAGTCAGCACAACGACGAAGCGTATGCGACCGGCGAGGGCGCGACGCTCGTGCACCCGTCGTCGGCCGACCAGATCGCGAGTCACGCGCTCGCGACCGAAGTCAGCCGCGGCTGAACGCGCGGACAACCAAGCCGGACAACGCGCGATCTCTCGCGATCGCGCGTTGTTCGGATACATTCACTGCCCGCTATAATCGGCGCGTGGCTGGTGTCTCCGCTTCCACGTGCGCACGCGGCGCGGCCGTCTTCGTCGCCCTCGTCGTGTGTTCACTGGGAGTGGCGGCGGAGGGTGGCCGACAATCCGCGGAACGCTCGACGCCGTGGACGCGCAGCGACCTGATCGCGCCGGCCGATCTCGCGGAGTCTCTGAGCGGCCCGGACCATCCGACGATCGTCTACGTAGGTTTCAAAGCGCTCTATCATCCAGGCCACATTCCCGGCGCCACGTTCCATCGACCCGCGTCGCAGCGCGAGGGCCTCGACGATCTCAAACGCTTTGCGGCGCCGCTCTCGCGCGAGGCGTTACTCGTGATCTATTGCGGCTGCTGTCCGTTCGAGCACTGTCCGAACGTCACTCCGGCGTTCACGGCGCTTCGAGCCATGGGCTTCACGAAGGTCCGCATTCTCGATCTGCCCACCAACTTCGCCACCGATTGGGTGGACAAGGCCTATCCCGTGGACCGGCAGTGAGTGAGGCGTCAGAGCCGGCGCCGCTGCTCGAGTTCTCGAACCTGACGGTCTACCGGGAAGACACCCGCGTTCTCGATCGGTTCTCGCTGACGATCCCTGCCGGTCAGCACGTTGCCATTCTTGGCCCGAACGGATCAGGGAAAAGCACGCTCGTCAAACTGGTCACGCGCGAGGTGTACCCGGTCGTGGCGCCCGACGCGTCGTTGCGCGTGCTGGGCCGCGACCGCTGGATGCTGTTCCAGCTTCGCGAACACATCGGCATCGTCTCGAACGATCTGATGGCCACCTGCACACGGCCCATCACCGGCCGCGACCTCGTGCTCTCGGCGTTCTTTGGCAGCGTGGAGCTCTGGCCGCACCACGTCGTGACCGACACCATGCGCGACAAGGCCGCCATCGCGATGGCGATCATGGAGGTCGAACATCTCGGCGGCCGGTTGATGACCGAGCTGTCGTCTGGCGAGGCGAGGCGGCTGCTCGTTGCGCGCGCACTCGCGCACCAGCCTCGAGCGCTCGTGCTCGACGAGCCAACCAACAGCCTCGATCTTCGGGCCTGCCGCGACTTCACCGCGTGCCTGAGCCGTCTTGCCCGTCAGGGCACGGCGCTCATCATGGTCACGCATCACCTTCCCGACATCGTGCCCGAGATCGATCGCATCGTCGTGCTCGCGGAGGGCCGCGTGCGGCACGACGGATCCAAACGAGAGATCTTGCGTGCGGACCTGCTGAGCGACGCCTTCGGTGTCTCTTTGGACGTTCAGGAGCGGGACGGTTTCTTCACGGCCTGGTGAGTACTGGGTTCCACGACTCCAGCGTGCGAGCGACCACCGCCGCGCAGCTGTCGGGCCGTTCGAGGAAGGGCAGGTGCCCGCAGTCGCGCAGGATTTCGACGCGGGTGCCTCGGGGCAGCGTGGCCGCGAACGCCCGTACGTCGTCTGGCGGCGCATACGCGTCCTCGTCGCCGGTCAGCACGAGGCAGGGCACCGTGTCGAGCGGCGGCAGTGGGCGCGCAGTCCACTCGACCAGTGCGTCCGCCATCGACGCATACGCCGACGCATTCTGCTGTTCGAACAGACGGCTGAACAGACCCACGAGCTCCGGACGCTCTTCACAGGTCCGGCGGGACATGTTCGCGGCCGCGACGCCGTCGCCGAGTCCGCCGAGTCCATGCTGACGGACGTGATCGCGCCGCCCGGCAATCCGGGTCCGGGCATCGGGCCGCGCCTCGGGCAGGCCGCCCACTGCGATGAAACCCGACACGAGCTCCGGCGCGTGCCGGATCACCTCGAGCGCGACGATCGTGCCCAGCGAGTGGCCCACGAGACACGCTCGTCCGCATCCGTCGCGTCGAATCCAGTCGACGATGCTCTGGGCCGCGCCGTCGAATGAAAAGGGGCGGGGCGACGGGTCGAACCCGCTGCCCGGCAGATCGACGGCAACCACGCGCCAGCGATCCGCCAGCATGGGTCCGAAGCCGCTGAAGAAGTGCGCGCCGCCGCCCAGGCCGTGGAGGCAGAGCAGTGTCGGGCCCGACCCCCAGGAGCGGCCGAAGGCGGGCGGGTGCTTCATCGGCCCAGGCAATCGAACACGAGCCGGTAGAACTCGGGATGCGATTGCCAGGTCTGTCCGGTCACGATTCGATCGTCGCGCACTGCCTGGTCGGTTGCGACGTACGTGGCGCCCGCCGCTTCAACGTCCCACCGGCAGTTCTCGTACGCCGTCACCCGGCGGCTGCGAACGAGGCCCGCGGCCGCGAGCACCTGGACGCCGTGGCAGATCGCAAACAGCCACTTGCCGGCGCGATCGAACGCTCGAACGATCTCGATCACACGCGGATCGTGCCGCAGGTATTCCGGCGCCCGGCCGCCCAGCACGAGGACCGCCTCGTAATCGTCGACGCGGACATCCGCGAACGTCAGATCTGACTCGGCACCGTATCCCTGCTGGCGCTCGACGTACGTATCCCAGCCAGGCTCGAAATCGTGAATCACGAGATTGAGACGGCGGCGGCTCGGTGCGGCGACGAGCGGGACGAGTCCGGCTTCGAGCAGACGATGCCGCGCATACAGGCACTCGTAGCTCTCTCCCGCGTCGCCGGTGATGATGAGAATTTGTGTCGGCACGTGCCGATTGTTCACGCTTCGCAGAAGGATGACAAGTGGCGTGCGGGTCGCGGCACCTCACGCCCGGCGAGCCGCCGGAGGTCCGTCGAAAAATCACGATTGGCGGCGAATGCGGTGGCATAGGACGGCCTTCAGTGACACGGCGTGACAGGCGCTGTCTATTCAGCCGGCGCTGGCTTAGGCCGATAGTGTGAACAAGATGTCTCTTTGGTGGTTTGCGGTCGCGATCAGCCTCGCGGCCGCAGACGCATCCAGCACCGCCGTCACGGCACTGCACGGCACGACACGGTTGGGCACACGTGCCGAGCCGCATGTCGTCGTGTGGCTCGAGTCGGTCGAGCCCGTCACCCTGGCAGGCGCGAGCGGCGTCGTGCTCGATCAGCGGAATCTCGACTTCTCACCCAACATCCTCGTCGTGCAGGTGGGCACGACCGTCGATTTTCCCAATCACGACCGCGTCTTCCACAACGTTTTCTCGTTCCACGACGGCAAGAAGTTCGATCTCGGCTTGTATCCGGTGGGCACGCTCCGCAAGGTTCGATTCGATCACCCGGGCCTCAGTCGAATTTTCTGCAACATCCACCCGAACATGGCCGCGTACGTGATGGCTGTGCCGACGCCGTATTTCACCCTGTCCGATGGCGATGGGCGGTTCGAGATCGCATCGGTGCCACCGGGCTCGTACACCTACCACT
This sequence comes from Acidobacteriota bacterium, assembly GCA_046731935.1. GTDB lineage: Bacteria > Acidobacteriota > Vicinamibacteria > Vicinamibacterales > JAENWD01 > CAVUPP01. The sequence goes on along the minus strand of JBKPMA010000321.1, from coordinate 247 downwards.
CGTGGCGCCCCGGCCGGCCCGAGCTTACCGGGACCGTCGTCGTGGGTGCCGGCGCCACGCTCGACGTTCACTGGCCATGACTCGACGCGCGCTCTTCATCTGCGCGTGTGTGATCGTGCACGCTGCCTCCGCCAACGCACAGTCGTTGACGATCGAGGCAGCGCAGACGTTTGGATACTCGACCGAGGAGGTGGGCGCCGCAGCAACGCAGGCGCGTTTGTTCGGCGTCGTGGGCTCGGACGTGCGC